>JACZKF010000005.1 GCA_014860175.1 Desulfuromonadales bacterium
GCTTGAAGCGGATCACCGCCTGCGGCACGGTGTACTCGATAAACGGGTCGCCGCCGCGGCGTTCGATCGC
The DNA here is from genome assembly GCA_014860175.1 of Desulfuromonadales bacterium. Taxonomy (GTDB): domain Bacteria; phylum Desulfobacterota; class Desulfuromonadia; order Desulfuromonadales; family JACZKF01; genus JACZKF01. The sequence continues at coordinate 71 of JACZKF010000005.1, forward strand.
CTCGGCCCGCGCCTCGAGCACCGGCTCCGTCGGCACTTTGAACGGCAGGCGGGTGATGATTACCTGCTCCAGGGCCCGTCCCGGCACATCGACCCCTTCCCAGAACGAATCGGTGGCGAACAGGATGCTGGTCGGGTCGGCGGCGAAGGCCTTGAGCAGCTGATGGCGGCTCCCCTCCCCCTGGCGCAGTACCTGGTAGCCGCGGGACTGAAGGATGGGCGCCAGTTCGCCGTGCACCCGGCGCAGCAGCGAATAGGCGGTGAAGAGGACGAAGGTGCGGCCGTCGGCCAGCAGCAGGGCCCGCTCGCACAGCTCCCGCACCGCCTCCGGGAAGCCGGGGCGCCCCGGCTCCGGCAGGTCGGTGGGGACGGCGACCAGCGCCTGGCGGGCGAAGTCGAAGGGGGAGGGGAGGAGCAGCTCGGCCCGCCGCCCCGGTTCGACCCGGTTGAGGCCGATGCGGTCGGCGAAGTAGGTAAAGGAGTCGCCGACGGCCAAGGTGGCGCTGGTCATCACCACCGTGCGGAAGCGGTCCCAGACCGCCTTTTTCAGCTCCTGCGCCACCTCCAGCGGGGCGGTGCAGAGGCGGGTGACGACGCCGCTGCCGCGCCCGACCCGCCCCCGGACGATTTCGACCCAGGCGCAGACCCCTTCCTCCTCGGCGACGAACCAGGTCAGGTCGCCAGCCAGGGCGTCGAGGCGGCCGGCGATGCCGCGCAGATCGGTGAAGTGGCTGCCCAGCCTGTCGCCGACCTCCTCCGGCAGCTTGCCGCAGCTCTTCAGCAGCTTGCGCAGCTCCGCCGCCAGGGTGGCGCTCTGCCGGGCCAGCTCCCGCACCCGGGCGACCACCGGCCCCCAGGCCGGGCCGTCGGTGAAGGGGGGGATGATGCGCTGGCGGATCTCCTCCTCGCCGATGGGGCGGCCGAGACTGTCGGCCAGCGTCTCCCCCACCCCCTCCAGCTCCCGCACCGCCAGCTCAAGCAGGCTCTGGCGAGCGGTCAGCAGCTCCTCCACCTGACCGTGCAGCTCCCGGTAGAGCTCGTCCTCGGTGGCCGGCAGCTCCCGGGCCACGGCGGCGAGAAAGCGCGGCAGCAGCCCCTTGTCTGGCTGCCGGGGGTGGCGCAGGCGGTTGAGAACGCGGGCGAAGGAGAAGCGGGAGACCTGGGCGGAGAAGTGGCCGGTGGCGACATCCTCCAGATGGTGCGCCTCGTCGATGATGATCCGTTCAAAGGGGGGGAGGACGGCGGTGGCCGAGTAGTTGTCGCTTTGCTGGCGCACCGCCAGGTCGGCCAGCAGCAGGGCGTGGTTGACCACCAGCACGTCGGCCTGGGCAGCCAGGCGGCGCGCCTTGTGGAAGAAGCAGTCGGTGTACTGGCGGCAGCGCACCCGCAGGCACTGGTCGAGCTCGCAGCGCACCTCTTCCCAGACCGCCTCGCGGGGGAGGAAGGTGAGCTCCTCCTTGGAGCCGTCGCGGGTCGCCTCCCCCCAGGAGAGGACCGCCTCCAGCTCGCCGGCCTGCTCCTCGTCGAACAGCCCCGGCTCGAGGCGGGCGGTCTCGGCCCGGCGCCGGCAGAGATAGTTCCCCCGCCCCTTGACCAGCACCGCCCGAAACTCCAGGCCGGTGACCCGCTGCAGAAACGGCAGGTCCTTGCGGATCAGCTGCTCCTGCAGGTTGATGGTGTTGGTCGAGACGACCACCCGCTCTTCGTTGTCGAGGGCCCAGAGGATGGCCGGCACCAGGTAGGCGAGACTCTTGCCGGTGCCGGTGCCGGCCTCGATCACCGCCAGGCGGCCGGCGTTGAACGCCTCGCCGACGGCGAAGGCCATGCGCAGCTGTTCGGGGCGGTCCTCATAGTCGGGAAGCCCGCCGGCGACCGCCCCCCGGGGGCCGAGCAGGTCGGCGAGGCGCGCCGGGTCGAGATGTTTTTCTTCCTTCGGCGCAAAGGCCTCCACCACCCGATAGAGCTTGTCCACAGGGTTGTCCACAATGTGGAAACCGACCCCCAGCCCGCCTAAACGCGAGGCGATATCGAGGTCGGCGGGGGAGGGGAAGAGCGTACCGGAAGGATGGTTGTGGATAACCACATCGCCATAGCGGCAAAGTTGCAAAATGGCCGGCACCGCCTCGGCCGAACCGCGAGCGAGCACCTCCACCTCGACGATCCGCAGCTCGTCATCGGTACGGCCAAGAAAAAATACTTCGTTCCCGCCCGCCTGGCGGATGGCCAGACGCATCTCGGCCAGCGCCTCGGGGGCGTAGTGCTCCTGCATTGGGGATCTCCTGGAAAGGGGGGATTATAGGTCAGGCGGGGGGAAAAGGAAAGGCGGGATGGCTTTCGGCCGATTAATTGTTAATCGGCGGCAATCCTACCCGTTGAATACCACTATCGGGTCATTTTATCTCCAGAGAGCCTCTTTCCACCGCAAATACTACCTTCGTGGAAATTTAGTTGATTTATTCGGCGGGATGTTTAAAACACTGGAGGAAGGGATGGTGTCGCTGAGAGAAACCGTAAACTTTACGCACGTCCCACCAGGAGGAAAGGGTCAACCGTTGAAAACTGCCGTTGCCATTCGTCATGTCGCCTTCGAGGATCTGGGCTCTTTCGCCCCCGTGCTCGCCCGGCGCGGCGTCGATCTTCGCTATATGGAAGCCGGGGTCGACGAACTGGCTCGGCTCGATGCGTGCGCACCGGATCTGTTGATCGTCCTCGGCGGGCCGATTGGGGCGTACGAAGAGACCGCCTACCCTTTTCTCCTAGACGAACTCCATCTTCTCCGACGCCGCCTGGCAGCCGACCTGCCGACGCTCGGCCTCTGCCTGGGGGCCCAGTTGATGGCCCGGGCTCTCGGTGCCCGGGTCTATCCGGGGCCGGCCAAAGAGATCGGGTGGAAGCCGCTGGCCCTGACCGAAGCGGGACACGCTTCGCCCCTGGCCCCTCTCGATGGGAGCCGCACCTCCATGCTGCATTGGCATGGCGACACCTTCGATCTGCCCACCGGCGCCACCTTGCTGGCCTCCACCGATCTCTGCCGCCACCAGGCCTTTTCCTGGGGCCGCAACGCCTTGGCGTTTCAGTGTCACCCGGAGGCGCGAACGGCCGACCTGGAGCGCTGGTTCATCGCCCACGCCTGCGAACTCGCTACCGCCGGCCTGTCGGTGCCGGCACTGCGCGCCGACAGCGCCCGTTTCGGACCCGCCCTGGAGACACGAGGGGCCAGGTGCTTCGCCGACTGGCTCGACGGGGTCGGGCTGTGAGCACACCATGAAATTTTCATTCGCCTGCCGCATCGGTTTCGACGAGGGAGACAAGCCGTCAAACTGGATCGCCGCCCTGGGTCGACGCGGCATTGCCGTGGCGAGAGATGTTCTGCGCCGGGAAGCGTCACGCTCCACGAAACGTATGGAACCAACGGCGGAGTCATCTACAACTGCCGGCAGGAGTAGCTGGGGTCCCTTCTCGTGAGGGCCTTATCCAACTTGGAAGCGCAGATAGATGCCGTAGGCCACCCCGGCCATCATGAAAATCACAAGGAGATTAACGACCAGCCGCATAATGCCCCCTCGCCATGCCTACGTCCCCTTTAGGCCCGGTGCCTGATCTCCGGCATCTGGCCGGTGGAACCTATCTCCCGCTGAAACTCCGCCAGCGGTATCTGCATCACCAGCATCCCGAGCGACGTCACCGCCACCAGCGCCAGGAAAGCCACCCCCATGGCGATCCGTTTGCCGACTGCTACCTTGTAGTAGCGCGCGGTTTCCGCCTTCTCCTTTTTCGATGCCGACCAGATCTGCAGGCTCCCCATAATGACGATGAGGGCGATGACCGGCGACCAGGTCAGCCAGAACAGACCGATCGCCCCCGCCAGCCCGACGATCCACAGCTTGGGGCTGATGACGCCGAGGATCCGCCCGCCGTCGAGGGGGGAGATGGGGAGGAGATTGAAAAGATTGAGGAGAAACCCGGTGGAGGCCAGAGCGTACCAGAAGGGGTTGCCGGTGGCCAGCCCGATCCCGGCACAGCCGATGGCCCCCAGAGTTCCCAGCAACGGTCCGCCGTAGGCGGCCACCGCCTCGGCCATGGCGTTGTCAGGGAGCTGCTTCATGCCGATGAAGGCGCCGAGGAAGGGGATGAACATCGGCGCCGTCGCCTTGATCCCCTGCCGGCGCAGGGCGATGACGTGCCCCATTTCGTGGATGAACAGCAGGAGCACGAATCCCACCGCGAACGACCACCCCCAGAACAGGGCATAGGCCCAGATGCTGACCAGCATGGTGAGAAAGGTCTTGAACTTGCCGACCTGCAGCAGCATGGGGATGTATTTCAGCTTGCTGAAGACGAACAGCAGCAACAGGCCGAGCGCCCCGAATCGGCGC
>JACZKF010000497.1 GCA_014860175.1 Desulfuromonadales bacterium
TTACCCGCCGTAGGAGTGCAGACCCGAGAGGAGCAGATTGACCCCCAGATAGCAGAAGATGGTGGCGGCAAAACCGAAGATAGACAGCCATGCCGCTTTTTTCCCGACCCAGCCGCGGGTGAAGCGGGCGTGCAGGAAAGCGGCATAGATGAACCAGACGATGAGACTCCAGGTCTCCTTCCGATCCCAGCTCCAGTAGGTCCCCCAGGCATAGTTGGCCCAGGCGGCGCCGGTGACGATCCCCAAAGTGAGCAGGGGAAAGCCGATCATGATCGCCTTGTAGTTGATGTCGTCGAGAATGCGGGTGCTGGGGAACATCGCCATCAGCCCCCCCGCCGAGGTACCGGAGGCGCTCTTCTCCTCCCTTCCAGACTTGATCAGGTACATGATGGAGACGCCGCAGGCGACGGCGAAAGCGGCGTAGCCGAGAAAGCAGGTGATCACGTGGTAGGTGAGCCAGTTGCTCTGCAGCGCCGGCACCAGCGGGTCGATGCCGGCATTGAGCCGCAACTGCGCCCAGGCCATCGACAAAAAGGCAAAGGGGAGGACAAAGGCCCCGACCGATGGCTGACGGTACTTGAGATCGAGCAGCAGATAGATGAGCAGAATCGTCCAGGCAAAGAAGACGACCGATTCATAGAGATTGGTCAGCGGCGCCCGGCCGTGCTCGCCAAGGAGCTGGTACGACTCGTACCAGCGCATCCCGATGGCAAACGTCTGGATGGTGAAGCCGATATAGGCCGCGGCACTGGCGGCCAGGGCCACCCCCTTGCTGCGGAGCGCGAGGTAGGCGATGAACAGAATCATCGCGGCAAAGTAGGCAATAGTGACGATATTGGAGAGCTGTTCGCTCAAGAGCTGCTGCGTTGCCATTCGGTTCCTCCGCGGTTCGCCTTAGGAGATTTCCGCCTTGAATTTCTTTTTGAATTCGTCAAAGAACAGTTCGAAACCCGGCTGGTTACGATGGGCAGTCCCCCCCATCTTGATGCCGGTTTTGCCACCGACCGGCTGCAGGGTGATCCAGATGCGGCGATGGGAGAGGAAAAAGGCGATCAGCGAACCGATTATCATCATGGTGCATCCCACCCAGACCACCCAGACGCCAGGGTCCTTGGCCACCTGCAACCCGGTGAAGTAGCGTTGTTTGAATTCGACCAGAGTAAAAATCTGCTCGCCGCCGCGCAGGGCATCGAGATCCGGAGCCCTCTGCGCTACCTGAGCGAACCGGCGCTCGCCGGCCGCCGTGGTCAGCTCAAGCTGAGCGGTAATGCCGAAAGCCGGATCTTCCTTGGCATTGAAGACGCGGAAGGAGCCACCCCCGGCCAGTTTGACCGGCTGCCCGAAGCGAGCCGACACATTTTGATCCTGGCCGCTTTGCCGGTCTTTGACCGTGAACTGGAAGACCGCATCGCCGGCCGGCTGATAGCTCGACTGGTAGAAGGTGATCCCCTTGTAGGTGAGCGGATCGTTGACCACCACCGGCCGGTCTTTGATCACCGCCACCCCGTTCTCGAGGACGGTCAGCATGCTCTTGTACTCTTTGGGGCGACCGGTCCCCTCATAGAAGGAGACGGAAAAGGAATCGCAGCGGACGGTGAAACCCAGAGGAATCGGCTCACTGCCGCCACGGGGCACCACCTTGTCGATCGAACTCCCCTCCAGGATGTTGACGTACCCTTTGTACCCCAGGAGGCTCCCCATGATCGCCCCGAGAAAGATAATCAGGATCGACAGATGAGTCACGTAGACGCCAAAGCGGGCCCAGGCCCCCTTCTGGGCGAACAGGTGCACCTTCTCACCCTCGACGGTCACCACCGGGGAAGCGAATTCCTTGCCGAGAAAAGCGGCGAGGCGATCCCGGACCTGGGGCAGCGGCTGATTGACCAGATGCTCTTCCAGGTTGGAAAAAGTGCGGTAAAGGGTGTCATCGGCGACCAGCACCGGTTCGCGCACCGTCTTCCAGACCCGGGGAAAACGCTTCACCGAGCAGGCGATCAGATTGATGCTGAACAGCCCGAGCAGCGTCAGGAACCACCAGGAGTGGTACATGTCAAAAAACTGCAGAGACTCCAGCACCCGGTAGGTCGTGACGCTATACACCTCCAGGTACTGTTCGGGGGAGCGATTCTGCTGGATGACCGTGCCGATGATGGACGTGACCGCCAGCAGAATCAGCAGGGAAATGGTCAGCTTCAGGGAGCAGAAAAAGTCCCAGATGGCTGTGGTGAAATCGCGCTTGTTGGCACTCAACTTCGGGTTCTCCTGTTGGATGTGCTGCCTAGGCGGAAGGACAGGCAAGGCCCAATGGCCTGCTGCCATCGTGATTGGGCCGAAAAGGAGGATGAGAAGAGGGCGGGTGGGGGCCGAAGTCGGCCGCCGCTCGCCCGTAAGAATGATCCGGCAACATTAATGTTTCTAACTTTCTTACCAATGAAAGGAAAAATCCCTTCAAAGCTAATACAGGGTGATTTTTCCTGTCAAGGGAAATCGGCGCCTCTCAAGTGGCCAAAGGGTCGATTTCTTAAAACAAATCCTCTTTGGCCAGGCGCGCTTCGAGCGCCGCCGCCTTGGCTTCCACCCCGGCGGCCATCTCCTGTTTAAAGGCGGCCAGCCGCTCCGCCAGAGCGGCGTCGGCCGTCCCCAGAATCTGCACTGCGAACAGCCCGGCATTGCGGGCTCCGGCCTTGCCGATGGCCATGGTCGCCACCGGAATGCCGGCGGGCATCTGCACCATCGCCAGCAGGGCATCGAGCCCCTGCAGCGCCGTCGAATCGATGGGGACGGCAATCACCGGCAAGGTAGTCTCGGCCGCCACCACGCCGGCCAGGTGGGCCGCGGCCCCCGCCCCGGCGATCAGCACTTTGATCCCCCGCTGCCGCGCCGAGCGCACATAACGGGCGGTGCGTTCCGGGGTTCGATGGGCACTGGAGACCGTCATCTCGAAGGTGATGCCGAAGCTTTTCAGCGCCTTGGCGGCCTCCACCATCACTTCGTAGTCGTTGTCGCTTCCCATGAGGATGCCAACTTGCGGTATTTTCTCATTCATACAGACGCTCCTTGAGCTATCCCCAAAAGGACAAAGTGTAGCAGGAATTCGGAATCGGGGGAGGGCTCATTGGCCGCGAATTGCCCCGGTTGATAGAGAAAAGGCACCGGGAGGGCTGCCCCTGCCTGATCGTATCCTCCCATTCCACCGATGAAAAACCAACCAACTATACCAGCCGTTTATCGACCCAGAGCCTTGCGACCGATGTCGGTACGATACTGCGCCCCTGGCCAAGAGATCGCCTGCACCCCCAGATAGACCTTGTCGATGGCCTCGGCGACGGTGGCACCGAGACCGGTGACGCCGAGGACGCGCCCCCCGCTGTTGACGATTTCCCCCTGCTGGAGCGCCGTGCCGGCATGGAAGACGAGCAGGTCGTCGATCTGGGCGGCGGCGGCCAGCCCCTGAATTTCGTGCCCCAGATCGAGGGGGCCGGGATAGCCGCCGGAGGCCATGACGACGCAGACCGCCGCCTTGTCCAGCCATTCAATCCGCTCTCCGCTCAATTCTCCCCGGGCCGACGCCAGCAGCAGCGGCACGATGTCCGATTTCATCCGCACCAGCAGCGGCTGCGCCTCCGGGTCGCCGAAGCGGGCATTGTATTCCACCACCCGCGGCTTGCCTTCGGCAATCATCAGCCCGACATAGAGAATGCCGGCATAGGGGGACCCTTCCGCGGCCATGCCGTCGATGGTCGGCCGGACAATGGTCTCGACGATGTCGCGGTGCAGACGGTCGGTGACCACCGGCGCCGGTGAGTAGGCTCCCATGCCGCCGGTGTTGGGCCCCTGATCGTCGTCGAAGATCCGTTTGTGATCCTGGGCGGAAGCCAGCGGCAGAATGTTTTTGCCATCGGTGAAGGCAAAAAAGGAGGCTTCTTCCCCGGCCATGAACTCCTCGATCACTACCCGGGCGCCGGCGGCGCCGAAGATCGCGTCGACCATGATCTCGTCGACCGCCTGCACCGCCTCTTCGACGGTGGTGGCGACCACCACCCCCTTGCCGGCGGCGAGCCCGTCGGCCTTGACCACGATCGGCGCCCCCTGGCGGCGAATATAGTCGACCGCCTCGTCACGGCTGTCGAAGGCCTGGTAGGCCGCGGTCGGGATGGCGTACTTGGCCATCAGGTCCTTGGAGAACTTTTTGCTCCCCTCGAGGCGGGCCGCGGCGGCGTTGGGACCGAAGATGGTCAACCCGGCGGCCTGAAAGCGGTCGACGATCCCCAGGGTCAGCGGCAGCTCCGGCCCGACCACGGTCAGGTCGACGGCGTGGGTCCGGGCGAAGGCGAGCAGGGCATCGAGGTCATCGACGGCCACCGGCACGCATTCGGCCAGGCCGGCGATCCCCGGATTTCCCGGCGCGCACCAGACCTTGGTGACCAAGGGTGACTGGCCGATTTTCCACACCAGGGCATGCTCGCGGCCGCCACCGCCGACAACCAAAACTTTCATCTGACACCTCTTCTCGAAAGCTCCTGAAACGAGGATTTTCGCCCGAGGTCAAGGAAGATGAGAAATGCCGCGGAGGCGTACATCAGTACGCCGCACAAGGGATTTCGACATCTGACGCCGAGATCGGGTGAAAAGACCGTTTCAGTGCCGGAAATGCCGCATACCGGTGAACACCATCGCCATGCCGTGTTCGTCGGCGGCGGCGATCACCTCCTCGTCGCGGATCGAACCGCCAGGCTGGATGACGGCGGTGATGCCGGCGGCGGCGGCGTTGTCGATGCCGTCGCGGAAGGGGAAGAAGGCGTCGGAGGCCATCACCGCCCCCTGGACCGACAGGCCGGCGTGCTCGGCCTTGATGGCGGCGATACGGGCCGAGTTGACCCGGCTCATCTGGCCGGCGCCGACCCCGATGGTCATGGCGTCCTTGCCGTAGACGATGGCGTTCGACTTGACGAACTTCGCCACCCGCCAGGTGAACAGAAGATCCTGCATCTCCTGGGCGGTCGGCGCCCGACGGGTCACCACCCGGGTTTCACTGAGCAGTTCGAGATCGGCGTCCTGCACCAGCAGCCCCCCGGTCACCCGCTTGAAGTCGAGACGCGGAGCCGATTTCCCCGTCCACTCGCCGCATTCGAGCAGGCGCACGTTCTTCTTGGCGGCGACCACTGCCACCGCCTCGGCCGAGACTTTCGGAGCGATGATCACCTCGACGAACTGCTTGTCGCAGATGGCCCGGGCGGTGTCGGCGTCGAGTTCGCGGTTAAAGGCGATGATGCCGCCGAAGGCCGATTCGGGATCGGTGGAGAAGGCGCGGCCGTAGGCGTCGAGCAGGTTGGCGCCGACCGCCACCCCGCAGGGGTTGGCGTGCTTGACGATGACGCAGGCCGGCCCTTCGCTGAACTGCTTGATGCACTCGAGGGCAGCATCGGTGTCGCCGATGTTGTTGTAGGAGAGCTCTTTTCCCTGCAGCTGGCGGGCGGTGGCGAGGGAGGCTTCGGCCAGGTCGCGCTCGACATAGAAGGCCCCCTGCTGGTGCGGGTTCTCACCGTAGCGCATCCCCTGCGCCCTGCGGAACTGCAGGGTGATGGTCGGCGGAAAGGCGACCGATTCGGCATCGAGACGCCGGCCGAGCCAGTTGCTGATGGCGCCGTCGTAGGCGGCGGTATGCTGGTAGACCTTGACCGCCAGACGGAAATTGGTTTCGGCGCTGACCGTCCCGCCCCCCTGCATCTCGGCCAGCACCGGCGCGTAGTCGGCCGGGTCGACCAGGACGGTGACCGAGCGGTTGTTCTTGGCCGCCGAGCGCAGCATGGTCGGGCCGCCGATGTCGATATTTTCGATCGCCTCCTCCAGGGAGCAGCCCGGCTTGGCCACCGTCGCCTCGAAGGGGTAGAGGTTGACCACCACCATGTCGATCGCCTCGATGCCGTGGGCGGCCATGGTCGCCACATGCTCCGGATTGTCGCGCAGACCGAGGAGGCCGCCATGCACTTTCGGGTGCAGGGTCTTCACCCGGCCGTCGAGCATCTCGGGGAAGCCGGTGAATTCAGAGACGTCCTTGACCTCCAGCCCCGCCTCCCGCAGCAGTTTGGCGGTACCGCCGGTGGAGAGGATCTCCACCCCGAATTCGCTCAGCCCCCTGGCCAGTTCGACCAGACCGGCCTTGTCGGAAACACTGATCAGCGCACGCTTGATGACGGCCATGGGGATTTCCTTTCGTGACTTGAAGTTTCAGTTGCGCAGAGGATCGGGCCGCGTCCGATCGGGCAGATCGGTCCGATCAGACTGATCCGACGGATCGGACGCGGCCCGACCGCCCGCAAAAACAACAAAACCGTCCTGAGGGCGGTTTTTCAGAAATCGAGGCTGGAGAGGAAGGCTTTCTCAAAAGCCGGGGTCCCCGACAGCGGATAAGGATGAAGAGTGGCAGTCAGTTTCTCGACCTGCGCCGGACCATCCGCCTCGCGCAGCAACCGGCCGATGCCGGCCAGGGCTCCACCGGGAACAAAGGATACTTTATCTATCATGCCGGCAGGGAGCATGGCAACTTTTTTCAAAATATCCGGCGGCAGCGACAGGCCGAAGGCGCCGGTGACCACGACCTTCTCCACCTCGGCCGCTTCGACCCCCCCCCTCTGCAGCAGGCAGGCGGCGCCGGCGTGTACCGCCCCTTTGGCGAGCTGAAACTGGCGGATATCTTCCTGACTCAGGCGCAGGTCGAGACCGGCATCGCGGTAGAGGCGCAGTTCCCGACCGTGCGTCGATTCGACCAGGTGCCTGGCAAGATTGGTCGCCACCTCGCCAGGTGCCGCCAGGCTTCCGCGGCGGTCGATGAGGCCGGCCTGGAGAGCCGCAGCCATGGCCGAGGCGACGCCGCTGCCGCAGATCCCGTGGGGCCGGCCGCCACCGATGGTCCGCAGGCGCAGGCGATCGCCATCCAGCTCGACCGCCTCGACCGCACCGGCGGTGGCCGGCATCCCGGCCGCGATCCCCCCCGCTTCGAACGCCGGGCCGGCGGCGACCGAAGTGGTCCACCAGCGGCCGCCGGCATAAAGGGCCATCTCGCCGTTGGTACCGATATCGATAAAGAACCGGGAGGAGGAAGCAGGAACCAGGGAGGAGGCTTCTTCCGCATAGCCGTAGAGGAAGGCGACCAGATCTCCCCCCACGTAGCCGCTCACCAAGGGGAAGAGATAGAGGGGGACCGGGAGTCGGAGGCCGAGGTCGACCGGATCGACCACCCCCCCCTGGCCGTTTTTGGGCCGGTGCGGCGGAAAAAGAATCTCCGCGGGGGAGAGGCGCCGCAACAGGTAGGTGATGGCCGGATTGGCCGCCGCCGCGGCGGCGCCGATCTCCTCCCGCCGGTCCCCGCTTTGCCGCAGCAGTTGCGCCAGCAGGAGCTCGATCCCCTGCACCAGCAGCTGCTGCAGCCGCTCCCCCTCCCCGCCCAGGGCCGCCTCCAGCCGGCGGATCACATCGGCGCCAAGGGCCGCCTGGGGATTGGCGAGCTGCGCCTCGGCGAGCACCTTCCCGTCAGCGGCGAGCAGGCGCCCGCCGAGAGTGGTGGTGCCGAGATCAAGAGCGAGGCGGAGGTTGTTCATTGTCGATCCTGGTTGAATGGGCTGTGCGCCCCTACGCTACGATGTCTCACCTGTGCGTCCTGGGGACACAACAAGGCTGATCAAAAATGCCCAGATGCAAGGCGCCCGAGATTCCTCGGAATAAGGCGTACCGGAAGGTACGTCGTTGACGAGGGATGAGGGGAACGCCGCAGCTGGGCGTTTTTCATCAGCCTCCCCGGTAAATCCGAGGGACCCGCTTGCTCACCTGACAGAAGACTTCATACGAGATGGTGCCGATGCGCTGCGCCCACTCTTCGGCGGTGATGGCCTGGCCGTTGTCGCGGCCGAGCAGAGTCACCTGGTCGCCGACCGCCACCCCAGGGATATCGGTGACATCGAGGAGCGTCCAGTCCATGCAGACCGTCCCCGCCACCCGTGCCCGCTGGCCGCGCAGCAGCACCTCTCCTTTGCCCGAGAGCTGGCGGCTGTAGCCGTCGGCATAGCCGACCGGGATAGTGGCCAGCACCGTCGGCCGCCCGGCGCGGAAGCGGTGGCCGTAGGAGACGCCGGTGCCGGCGGGGATGCTCTTGATCTGCGCCACCGAGGTGCGAAAGCTCATTACCGGGCGCAGATCGAGGCGGCCGGCGAAATGGTCGGCCGGCACCCCCCCGTACAGGGCGATCCCCGGTCGCACCAGGTTGGTCTCCGGCAGCTCGCCGGTAAACAGGGCGGCACTGTTGCTCAGATGAATCTGGGCGGGGGTGAACCCGGCCTGCCGCACCCGGGCCAGGCAGGCGCGAAAGCGGGTCAGCTGCTCGTCGGTAAAGGGGTGCTCCGGCTCATCGGCCAGCGCCAGGTGCGAAAGCACCCCCTGCAGCTGGAGTGCCCGCATCCCCGCCAGCCGGGGGAGGACTTCGGCCAGCTCCTCTGGGCGGAACCCGACCCGGCTCATGCCGGTATCGATTTTCAGGTGAAAGGGGCAGATCACCCCCTGGCGCCGAGCGGCCTCATTCAGCCGCCGAGCCGCCTCCAGGTCGAAAAGCGCCGGCGTCAGGCGCTGGCGGAAGAGCTCCTCCTCCTGGCCGGGATAGAGCCCCCCCAGAACCAGAATCGGCCGCTCGATACCAGCGCCACGCAGTTCGACCCCTTCCTCCAGCATCGCCACCCCGAACAGGTCGGCCCCGACCGCCTGCAGGGCGGGAGCCACTTTACCGGCGCCATGGCCGTAGGCGTCGGCCTTGACCACTGCCAGCACCTGGCGGTCGCCCGCCTGCTGGCGGGCCTGGTAGAAATTGTGGCGAAGAGCGTCCAGATCGATTTCAACGTGGGTGGGGCGATGACCTAGCATGGGGTGCGGTTCCTCTGCGGCGGGGAAAAAAGATATTTACCACGCCGAAAAGCAGCCTGTAAAGCATGGAAGCCGGCAGGCGGAGAACGAGGTTGACACCGACTGGGGAAACTTGTAGGCTTTCCCCACTTTTAAGAAACTTTTTCACCAGCTCCACCAGCTCCACCGGCGCCCTCAGCCTGACCGGCGCCAAGACATAGTGTACCCGCTAGGGGAGTGTGTCGACACACTGAGAGTTTCGCCGGCGAGCGAAACGACCCTTGGAACCTGATCCGGATAATTCCGGCGGAGGGAAGCGGCGTCTGACGAGAAGCATTTATTCTTTGAAGCCGCGCCCCTTCCGGGCGCGGCTTTTCTCATGACGAAACCCCAAGGTCTTTACCTGATCACTGACGACCACGGCGACGGTCGCCTGACCACGCGGGTGGCGGCTGCTCTGCGTGGCGGTGCGCGCTCCGTCCAGCTGCGCTGCAAGCAGCTGCCGGCCAGCCAGCGCCCCCCTCTCGCCCGGCAGCTGCTGGCCCTTTGCCGGCAGCATCAGGCCCTGTTCATCGTCAACGACGACCCGGCCCTGGCCCGAGCGGTGGGGGCCGACGGCGTGCACCTGGGGCAGGGGGACATGCCGCTGGCCGAGGCCCGCCGCCTGCTGGGCGACGACCGGCTGATCGGCGTCTCCACCCGCAGCGTCGAGCAGGCCCGGCAGGCGCAGGCGCAAGGGGCCGACTACATCGGGTTGGGGAGCATGTACGCCACCGGCAGCAAGAGTGACGCCGTCGTGGTCGGGGTCGAGGCGCTGCGCCAGGTGCGCCGGGCGGTGCAGTTGCCGATCGTCGCCATCGGCGGTATCAGTCGCGACCAGGCGGCCGAGGTGATCGATGCCGGGGCCGATGCGGTGGCGGTGATCTCGGCAGTGATGGCCGATGCCGACCCGGCGACGGCGGCGCGGGAATTTGCTTTGCTGTTCAACCGCCGCCTCTCCTTCCCCCGGGGACGGGTGCTCACCGTCGCCGGCTCCGATTCCGGCGGCGGGGCCGGGATCCAGGCCGACCTGAAAACCATTACTTTGCTCGGCGCTTACGGCATGAGTGCGGTGACCGCCCTCACCGCCCAGAACACCCTGGGGGTGCGGGGAATTCACCCGGCACCGGCAGAGTTCGTCGCCGAGCAGATCGAGGCAGTCCTGGCCGACCTGGGGGCCGACACGCTGAAAACCGGCATGCTCTTTTCGGCCGAGATCGTCAGCGCGGTAGCGCGGGCCATCGACCGGTTCCAGCTGCCGGCGGTGGTCGACCCGGTGATGATCGCCAAGGGGGGGGCCTCGCTGCTGCGCCCCGACGCCGTGGCCGCCTTGTGCGGCGAGCTGCTGCCGCTGACCTATCTGCTCACCCCCAATCTCCCGGAAGCCGAGGCGCTCACTGGCCTGCCGGTGGGCAATGAGGCGGAGATGGAGCAGGCCGCCCGCCGGCTGCGCGCCCTGGGGGCACGCAACGTGCTGATCAAGGGGGGGCATCTGGCCGGGGAAGCGGTCGATCTGCTCCTCGCCGGCGATCGGCTGCACCGCTTCGTCGCCCCTCGGGTCGACACCCGCTGCACCCACGGCACCGGTTGCACCTACTCGGCCGCCATCGCCACTTTTCTCGCCCGGGGGGAGCCGCTGGTGGAAGCGGTACGCCTGGGCAAGGAGTTCATCACCGAAGCGCTGCGCACCGCCATTCCCCTCGGCTCCGGCCATGGGCCGGTCAATCACTGGCAGGCGGCAAAGGCTTTTAAATCATAGGTCCTATACGACCTATACGACCTATGGGACCTATTTTAAAAACAGAGGATTTTTATGACCCAGCTCGAACTCGCCCGTCAGGGCAAAATTACCGATCTCGTCCGGCAGGCCGCCGCCGTCGAGGGGGTCGATCCCGAGATCCTGCGCCAGCGGCTGGCCGACGGCACTGTCGTGGTCTGCCAGAATGTCCGGCATCCCGGCGGCAACCCTCTGGCGGTTGGTGCCGGTCTGCGCACCAAGGTCAATGCCAACATCGGCACCAGCAAAGACGACGTCAGTATCGACAAGGAGCTGGAGAAGGCCCGGGTGGCGGTCGCCGCCGGCGCCGACGCCCTGATGGATCTCTCCACCGGCGGACCGGTCGACGAAATCCGCCGGGCGATCATCGCCGAAACCGGCGCCTGCATCGGCTCGGTCCCTCTCTATCAGGCGGCTCTCGACACCCTGCGCAATAAGCAGAAGGCGATCGTCGACATGAGCGCCGACGATATTTTCGCGGGGGTGGTGAAACATCTCGACGACGGGGTCGACTTCATCACCGTCCACTGCGGCGTGACCCGCTCGACGGTAGAGCGGATGGACCGGGAGGGGCGGCTGATGGACGTCGTCTCCCGCGGTGGCTCCTTCACCGTCGAGTGGATGGCCCACAACCAGGCGGAAAACCCCCTCTACGAGCAGTTCGACCGCCTGCTGGAGATCGTGCGTCCGTACGACGCCGTCCTCTCCCTCGGCGACGGCTTTCGCCCCGGGTGCCTGGCCGACGCCACCGACCGGGCCCAGATCCACGAACTGATCATCCTCGGCGAGCTGACCGAACGGGCCTGGAAGGCGGGAATCCAGGTGATGATCGAGGGGCCCGGACACGTCCCCCTCGACCAGATCGAGGCCAACATCAAATTGCAGAAGCGCCTCTGCCACGGCGCCCCCTTCTACGTCCTCGGACCGTTGGTGACCGACATCGCCCCCGGCTACGATCACATCACCTGCGCCATCGGCGGGGCGCTGGCCGCCGCCGCAGGCGCCGACTTCCTCTGCTACGTCACCCCGAGCGAGCACCTGCGGCTGCCGACGGTGGAGGACGTGCACGAGGGGGTGATTGCCGCCCGCATCGCCGCCCATGCCGCCGACATCGTCAAGAAAGTCCCGGGCGCCTTCGCCAAGGACGTGGCGATGGCCAAGTGCCGCAAGAATCTCGATTGGGAGGGGCAGTTCGGTCTCGCCCTCGACCCGGCCAAGGCTCGCCGACTGCGGGCCGAGTCGGGGGTCGATGAAGCGCACGGCGCCTGCACCATGTGCGGCG
>JACZKF010000498.1 GCA_014860175.1 Desulfuromonadales bacterium
CCCCGGAGGACTCGATGGCCAGGAGATTTTCGATATCCCGCAAACTGGAGACCCCACCTGAGGCGATCACCGGAATGGAGATCGCTTCGGCCAGCTGCCGGGTCGCCTCGAGATTCGGCCCCTGCAGCATGCCGTCACGGGCGATATCGGTGTAGATGATCGCCGCCACCCCGAACCCTTCGAACTTTCTCGCCAGCTCCGTCGCTGTGACACCGGTGACTTCGGCCCACCCCTGCACCGCCACCAGGCCGTTTTTGGCATCGATGCCGACGACGATCCGTCCAGGGAACTTGCGGCAGGCCTCCTCGACCAGAGCCGGGTTACGCTGGGCCGCCGTCCCGATGATCACCCGCGACAGACCGAGACTCAGATAGGTCTCGATGGTGGCGAGGTCACGGATCCCCCCCCCGAGTTGGGCGGGGATGTCGATGCTGCGGACGATCGCCTCGATGGCGCCGCGGTTCTTCGGCTCGCCGGCGAAAGCGCCATCGAGATCGACGATGTGCAGCAGCTCTCCCCCCTGCTCCTGCCAGATCCGTGCTTGGGCCGCCGGATCGTCGCAGTAGACGGTATTCTTCTCCATCAACCCCTGTTCGAGGCGGACGCATTTTCCTTCTTTAAGGTCAATTGCGGGTATGACGATCATTTAACATCCTTTGAAATCAGAATTCAGGAGCCAGGAGTACGTCTAAAGCTTGGCTTTCATTCCGGCTCCTGGCTGTTGAATCTTCACATTTTCCCGAAATTCTCCAGGATCTTCAGCCCCACCTGCTGGCTCTTTTCCGGATGGAACTGGGTGGCGATGACGTTGTCCTGCCAGACGGCGGCACAGAAAGGGCGGCCGTAGTCGGTTTCGGCGGCGATCACCGCCGGATCGTCGGGAACTACGTAGTAGGAGTGGACGAAATAGACGGCGCTGCCATCCTCGATGCCGCGAAAAATCGGCGCCGGTCGGCGGATGGCAATCTGGTTCCACCCCATGTGCGGCACCTTGAGCGTCTCGCCGCCAGCGCGCAAATCGGCCGGGAACCGGACCACTTTGCCGGCGATGAGATCGAGCCCCTGGTGGTGACCGAACTCTTCGCTTTGCGTAAACAGCAGCTGCAGCCCGAGGCAGATACCGAGGAAGGGGCGGCCGGCGGTGACATGAGCCCGGATCGGTTCGACAAAACCGCCGGCGCGCAAGTTGGCCATGCAGTCGCGAAAGGCGCCGACACCCGGCAGCACGAGCCGTTCTGCCTTCTCCACATCGCGGGGATCGGCACTGACTTTGGCGCTCAGACCGACCCGCTCGAACCCCTTCTGCACGCTGCGCAGGTTCCCCATGCCGTAATCGATAATGGTGATCATCCTACTCCAGCTTCCCCTTGCTCGAAAGCACCCCTTCGACACGGGGGTCGAGTCCGGTCGCTTCGTCCAAAGCGCGGGCAAAGGCCTTAAAAATCGCCTCGATGATATGATGCAGGTTGTCGCCGTAGGCGAGGTTGACGTGGGCGTTGACCCCGGCATGGTTGCAAAAGGCGACGAAGAACTCTTCCACCAGTTCGGTGTCGAACTCCCCCACTTTGGCTTTGGGGAGCCCCACATTGAAGACCAGAAACGGTCGACCGGAGAAGTCGAGAATCACCGAGGCGAGCGCCTCATGCATCGGCATGGTGGCGCGGCCGTAGCGACGGATCCCCGCTTTGTCCCCCAGCGCCTTTTTAAACGCCTCGCCGAGACAGATCCCCAGATCCTCCACCGTGTGGTGGGCGTCGATCTCCAGATCCCCCTTGGCATCGATGATCAGATCGAAGAAGCCGTGCCGGGCGATCTGGGTCAGCATGTGGTCGAAAAACGGAACTCCGGAGCCGATACGGCTCTCCCCTCGACCGTCGAGGTTCAGCTCGATCCGGATCTGCGTCTCTTTCGTCTGGCGCTCGATGGTCGCGACTCGCATAAAACCCCCTGAAAAAATTTTGAATTCTGAATTTTGGATTTTGAATTCAATTCAAAATTGAGAATTCAAAATTCAAAATTTGTCCTTCGTCTCCAACCGTATCCCGACCGACCGGGCATGGGCCTGCAGCCCCTCGAGGCCGGCGATGCGCTCGATGTCGGGGCCCAGCCGCTGCAGCCCGGCCCGGGAGAAGGAGATCAGGCTCGACTTCTTGACGAAATCGTCGACCCCCAAGGGGGAGAAGAAGCGCGCCGTGCCGCCGGTGGGGAGAGTGTGGTTGGGACCGGCCAGGTAATCGCCGGCCGCTTCCGGCGTGTAGTGACCGAGGAAGATGGCGCCGGCATGGCGGATCTTCGGCAGCAGCTCGAAGGGGGCGGCCACCGCCAACTCCAGATGCTCCGGGGCCAGGCGGTTGCTGAAGGCGACCGCTTCGTCCAGATCGCGGGCGACGATCACCGCCCCGTAACGCGCGATGGCCTGGCGGGCGATCGACTGCCGCGGCAGCCGGGCCAGCTGCGCTTCGACCTGCTGCCGCACCCGCTGGGCGAACGACTCGTCGGTGGTGATGAGAACGGCCGAGGCGAGTTCGTCGTGCTCGGCTTGGCCGAGGAGGTCGGCCGCCAGGTGCGCCGGCTCGCCGCTGCCATCGTTGAGCACCAGGATCTCACTCGGGCCGGCGATCATGTCGATATCGACCTGACCGAAGACCATCTTCTTGGCGGTGGCGACATAGATGTTCCCCGGACCGGTGATCTTGTCGACCCGGGGGAGGCTGGCGGTGCCGTAAGCCAGGGCGGCCACCGCCTGGGCGCCGCCGACCCGGAAGATCCGGTCGACTCCGGCCAGGTGGGCCGCCGCCAGCACATGGGGATTCGCATCGGCGTCCGGCATCGGCACGACCATGATGATTTCGCCGACCCCGGCCACCTTGGCCGGCACCGCATTCATCAGCACCGACGAAGGATAGGCGGCTTTGCCGCCAGGGACGTAGATCCCGACCCGGTCGAGGGGGCGCACCAGCTGGCCGAGTAGAACATCCTCCTCATCGGTGGTGAACCAGCTCTGGCTCTTTTGCCGGGCGTGATAGGCGGCGATGCGCCGGGCGGCCAGTCGCAACGCCTCCATCTCCGCAGCCGAGACGGCAGCCAGAGCCTCATCGATCTCTCCCCGGGTCACTTCCACCGTGCCGGCGGTCAGCTCCAGGCGATCGAAACGGGCGGTATAATCGAACAAGGCGAGGTCGCCGCGAGTGCGCACATCGTCGATGATCGCCCGCACCGTCTCCTCGACTCCGGCCGGCGGGTTCTCTCCCCGGGCCTCGATTTTTCGGAACGCCGCCTCGAAGTCAGGATCGGCGAAACGCAGAAGCTGGATCACAACAACCTCCAAAGAACTCAACGCAAAGGCGCAGAGTTTAAATTCCTGGCGCAAAAAAGCGATAATTTTGTTGGGGCGTTAAAAAAGTTCCTGCCCAACAAGAGTTACACCGAAATAACCGGCGTCTCCCCCACCACCTTCTCCAACCCCTCGATGATCCGGGCGATGCGGGCGTGTTTGGTTTTGAGGCTGGCGCGGTTGACGATCAGGCGACTGGTGACTTCGGCGATCGTCTCGACCTCGACCATGCCGTTATCGCGCAAGGTGGCGCCGGTGGAGACCAGGTCGACGATGCGCTCCGACAGCCCGACCAAGGGGGAGAGTTCGATCGATCCGTACAGCTTGATGATCTCCACCTGGATTCCCTTGGCGGCAAAGTAGCGCTCGGTGATATTGGGGTATTTGGTCGCCACCCGGATGTTCGACCAGTTGGCCGGATCGTCGGTCTGGCGCAACTCCTTCGGCTCGGCGACGACCAGGCGGCAGTAGCCGAATTTGAGGTCGAGGGGCTCATAGAGATCCTTCCCCTGCTCCAGCAAGGTATCTTTCCCCACCACCCCCAGGTCGGCGCAACCGTATTCGACATAGGTCGGCACATCGGTCGCCCGCACGGCAATGAACCGGTAGCGGCTGCTGGGATTTTCGAAGACCAGCTTGCGGCTGTTCCCCTCTTCCATCTCCGGGCAGGTGATGCCGATACGCCCGAACAGCTCCATCGAATCGTGCATGATCCGCCCTTTGGGGAGGGCGAAAGTGATCCAGTCGCTCATTTTACAACCTGAAAGCGTGATGAGTAATAAGTGATATGTGCAGCGTGAAGGATATTCATCACACCTCACATATTACGCCTTAAAGCTTTATTCCGGCACCCGTTCGATATGCGCACCCAGCCCTTTGAACTTCTCCTCGATCTTCTCATAGCCGCGATCGAGGTGGTAGATGCGGGAGACCTCGGTGGTATTGTCCGCCGCCAGGCCGGCCAGGACCAGGCAGGCGCTGGCGCGCAGATCGGTGGCCATCACCGGGGCACCGAGCAGCTCCTTCACCCCTTTGATGGTGGCGGTGCGCCCATCAATGGTGATATCGGCCCCCATGCGCTGCAGTTCGCACACGTGCATGAACCGGTTCTCGAAGACCGTCTCGGTGACGACGCTGGAGCCGTTGCCGATGGTCATCATGGCCATGAACTGGGCCTGCATGTCGGTCGGAAAACCGGGGAAAGCCCGGGTCTTGAGATTGACCGGGTTGATCCGGCGCGGCCCCCGCACCCGGATCGCCCCCTCTTCCATCACGATCTCCGCCCCGGCTTCGCGCAGTTTGCTGAGCAGGGCGTCCTGATGGGCGGCAATGGCGCCGGTGATCCGGACGTCGCCGCGGGTCATGGCGGCGGCAATCATGAAGGTTCCGGCTTCGATCCGGTCGGGCATGACGGCGAACTCCAGGGGGCGCAGCTCATTGACCCCTTCGATGGTTACCGTGTCGGTGCCGGCGCCGCTGACCTGACCCCCCATTTTATTGAGCGCCTGCGCCAGTTCGACGATTTCCGGCTCGCAGGCGGCATTCTCCAGCACGGTCTTGCCTTTGGCCAGGGCGGCCGCCATCATCAGATTCTCCGTCCCGCCGACGGTCGGCAGGTCGAAATAGATGCGGGCTCCGTGCAGACGCTTGGCCTTGGCCTCGACGTAGCCGTGGTCGAGGGTGATCTTCGCCCCCATCGCCTCGAGCCCCTTGAGATGCAGATTGATCGGCCGGGCGCCGATGGCACAGCCGCCGGGGAGACTGACCCGGGCCTGGCCGAGACGGGCGAGGAGCGGGCCGAGAACCAGGACCGAGGCGCGCATGGTCCGCACCAGATCGTAAGGGGCCTCGTTGTTCTCGATGTGGGTGGCGTCGACGGCGAACAAGTCGCCTTGACGCTGAACCGTGGCGCCGAGAATAGTCAGCAGCTTCTCCACCGTGGCGATGTCGCGCAGGGACGGCACATTGGTGATCCGGTGCTCACCGGGGGCGAGCAGGGTGGCGAAAAGCAGGGGAAGGGCCGAGTTTTTCGCACCGCTGACCTGCACTTCCCCCTTCAGCCGACGTCCACCATGAATAATAATCTTGTCCAATTTCAACCCCTCTATTCGCTAACCTACAGTTTTCTTCCCCCCACCACCCGGGGAATACCGGCGTAGTCGTCGCGGGCGAAGACCTCAGCCAGTGCGGCATGCAAGAAAAGTTCCTTTGCCGCCTCCGCCTGGCCGACGCCGATCTCCACCAGCAGCCAGCCGCCCGGGCGCAGCCGAGACGGAGCCTGGCGCGCCAAATGGCGCACCGACGCCAAGCCATCGGCGCCACCGTCGAGAGCGAGATGCGGTTCAAAGTCGCGCACCTCGGGCATCAAGGCAGCAATTTCCCCGACCGGGATATAAGGCGGGTTGGAGACGATCAGATCAAACGGACCGGCCGGCAGTTCAGTCAGATCGCCGCGCTGGAAGACGATGCGATCCGCCACCTGATTGAGCTGCGCATTGGTGGCGGCGACGGCCAGAGCCTCCAGAGAGAGGTCGACCGCCAACACCGTCGCCGCCGGCAACTCGTGCGCCAGGGCGATGGCGATCGCCCCGCTGCCGGTCCCCACATCGAGCAGGTTGGCGGCGGCCGGAGCCCGCGCCAGCGCCTCTTCCACCAGCACCTCGGTATCGGCGCGCGGGATCAGCACCGCCGGGGTGACCCGCAGGGTGAGAGACCAAAATTCGCTGCGCCCCAGGATGTACTGCACCGGCTCATGGCGCACCCGGCGCCCCACCCGCTGCCGGAATTCGGCCAGCTCCTGCGGGCTCAAGGGACGTTCGAAGTTGACATACAGCCCGACCCGGTCGAGGCCGAGCTGATCGGCCAGCAGCACCTGGGCATCGAGGCGCGGCTCGGCAATCTCCCGTTCCCGGAAATAACCCTCGGTCCACTGCAGAACTTTCAGGACCGTCCAGCTCTCCGCCATCGACTCACGACTCCTGGCCGGACAACAGGTCGGCCTGGGAATCGGTGATCAGAGCATCGATGATTTCGTCGAGATCCCCCTCCATGATGCTCTCCAGGCGATAGAGAGTAATACCGATGCGATGCTCCGTACAGCGCCCCTGGGGGAAATTGTAGGTGCGAATGCGCTCGCTGCGGTCGCCGCTCCCCACCTGACTCTTGCGGTCGGCGGCCTGAATGGCGTTCTGCTCGGCCACCATGGCATCGAGAATCCGCGATGAGAGGATCTTCATCGCCTTGGCCTTGTTCTTGTGCTGGGATTTTTCGTCCTGGCAGGCGACCACGGTGCCGGTGGGGAGGTGGGTGATGCGCACGGCCGATTCGGTTTTGTTCACGTGCTGGCCGCCGGCCCCGGAGGCCCGGTAGACATCGATGCGTAAATCGGTAGGGTCGATCTGCAGATCGACTTCTTCGGCTTCGGCAAGCACCGCCACCGTGCAGGCCGAGGTGTGAATCCGCCCCTGCGCCTCGGTCTGCGGCACCCGCTGCACCCGATGGGTGCCGCTTTCGAACTTCAGCCGCGAGTAGACCCGTTGGCCGCTGATCAGGGCGATGACTTCCTTGAAGCCGCCCGAGTCGGTCTCGGAGGCGCTCATCACCTCCACCCGCCAGCGATGACGGTCGGCGTAGCGGCAGTACATGCGAAACAGATCGGCGGCGAACAGGGAGGCCTCATCACCGCCGGTGCCGGCGCGAATCTCAAGAATGATGTTCTTCTCGTCCTTGGGATCGCGGGGGAGGAGCAGGCGCCGGAGCTCCTGGGTGAGCTGCTCCCGGCGGGCTTCCAGCTCCGGCAGTTCGGCCCGGGCCATCTCCCGTACTTCCGGGTCGGCATCGCGCAGCAGTTCACGGTTCCCCTCGATCTCCTCGCTGACTTTCTTGTAGTGGCCGTAGTTCTCCACCACCTGCGCCAACTCGGCGTGCTCGCGGGTCACCGCCCGATATTTTTCCTGATTGCCGACCAGCGACGGATCGGAGAGGAGCCCCTCCACTTCCCGAAACCGATCGACGACTTCTTCCAACTTATCAAACATAGGGGG
>JACZKF010000001.1 GCA_014860175.1 Desulfuromonadales bacterium
CCGGGGGGGGCGCCTCGGCCGGCGGCTTCTCCTTTGGCGCCGCCGCAGGGGGGCGGCGGCGAAACAACAAGACCAGGACCCAGACCACGGTCAAGGTAACCAGCAGATAAATCACGATCAGGGCACCGGTCGCCCGATACTCTTCCGGCAGGCCGAACTGGCCCAGCAGCCCCCCCAGCGCTTCCATCAAGCGGGTAAATATCTCCATCTGAACAGCTCCTTGCAAGTTTGGTAGGGGCTCAGGCGATCTCGGCCCGTAGTCCGGCCAGGCAGCGGCGAGCCTCGAGCTGGGCCCGGCCGAGACCGGCCAGGCGCTCCAGAAAGACCACCAGAAAGTAGTCATCGGTGACCGGCAACACCAGGGTCTGGCTCCGCTCCGTGGTGATGACGATCTCCCGCAGGCAGTCACCTTCCAGGCGGCTGACCACGCGTCTCAGGTTACTCAGGATGACCCCTTTGTGGGCCCCGACGACCCGCAGTTCATAGGTATCGAGGGGGCCGGCCTGATCGACCGCCTCCCCTTCCCAGTCAGCGAGGATGGCGCCCAGGGCCCCGGGGACTTTCTCCACCAGTTCGCTCAAGATGGCATGGAAGGTCATCGCAACCTACGCGGCATAGTCGTTGAGGCGCACCGAGACGATTTTCGACACCCCCGGCTCTTCCATGGTGACGCCGTACAGGGTATCGGCGACTTCCATGGTGCGCTTGCTATGGGTGATGATGATGAATTGGGAATTCTGGGCCATCTCGTGGATCATCTCATTGAAGCGGCCGATATTGGCGTCGTCCAGCGGGGCATCCACCTCGTCCAGCAGACAAAAAGGAGACGGTTTGATCAAAAAGATAGAGAAAATCAGCGCTACGGCAGTCAGGGCTTTTTCCCCCCCGGAGAGCAGATTGACGCTCTGCAGCTTTTTCCCCGGTGGCTGAACGACGATCTCGATGCCGGTCTCCAGCAGGTCCTCCTCGTCGGTCAGACTCAACTCGGCGCGACCGCCGCGAAACAGGCGCGGGAAGACTTCCTGGAAGCGGGCATTGACCAGATCGAACGTCTCGCGAAATCGTTTGCGGGTGGTCCGGTTGATCTTGGTGATGGCCGTCTGCAACCCCTCCAGCGACTGGCGCAGGTCCTCCTGCTGAGTGCTGAGAAAGAGGTGGCGCGCCTCCAGTTCCCGGTATTCCTCGATGGCGGTGAGGTTCACCTCGCCAATCTCCTCGATCTGCCGGCGCAGCTCCTGGGCTCGGTGCTGGGCCGCCGCCGCCTCAAAAGGTTCCGTCGTCACGATGGCGGGCTCAGCCAGGTCGAGACGGAAGCGCTCCATGATCCCCTGGCACAGATGATCGGCCTCCAGCGCCAGTTCACGCCCCCGAAGCTGCAGTTGCGCCAACTCACTGCGCCCCTGGTCGACCAGCAAACGCAACCCCTTGAGCGCCTCTTGCTGGCTTTCGATCTGCCGGGCACCGGCTTCGAACGTCTCCCGCAAGCGGTCGAAGCGCCCCTTCTCCTCCTCCCGGCGCTGGAACAGGAGTTCCATCTCCGTCTGCAGCCGCCCTCGCTCGACAGCGAGCCGCTCCTGGTCCCGCTCCCCTTCGCCTTGCTGCGCCGCGACAATGGCCAAGCGCCCCTGGAGCTCCTGGCGCAGACGGCCGAGCCGCTCCAGGCTGCGGCGACTCCCCTCTTCGCGCTCCCGGATCGCCGCCACCGCCACCTTAAGTGAGGTGACCCGCTCCCGCACCGTTTCGGTCTCCCGCCGCAGCACCAGCATCTCTTCCTGCAAGCGGGCGACCACCCCCTCCAGCTCGGATTTCCGGGCCCCGAGCTCCTGGCCGCCATGGGCCGCCTGACCAAGCTCCCCTTGCAGCTCTTCGGCTTCCCCGTGCAGTTGATCCTCTTCCAGGCTGAGGATCTCCAAGCGATCTTGCAGCCGGTCGATTTCCCGGCGCAGCCGGTCACGATCCTTTTCGCTGTCGACCACCTTGAGTTCCTGGCGATGCAGGCCGGCCTCCACCTCCCGCAGCTCCTCTTCGGCGGCGGCCATTTCATCCCGAAGATCCTGGCGCTGCGCCTGCAGCACCGCCACTTCCTCGGTCAACACCCCGGTCTGTCGGTCGAGCTCCTTCATCTCCCGTCGCTGATGCAGCAGCCCATGGTCGAGGCTCTGCTTGCCGCCTCCGGTGACCTCGCCACGACAGGTCAGGATATCTCCCTCCTCGGTCACCAGAGTGACCCCGACCGGAACGGCGCCGCCCAAATAGGGGGCCAGGCTGTCGACCAGAAAAATACCGTGCAGCAACCCTTTCACCGCCTCGGCATGAGGGGAGCGCGCCTCCACCAGGTCGGCCAGCGCCTCCCCGCCAGGGGGGACGGCGATCGGCGAGCGGGAGAGAAACCCCGGCAGCAGGAAGGTGCAGCGCCCTTCGTGCTGGCGCAGCAGATCGAGAGGCTGGCGGATCGCCTCGGGGTTGGCGGCAAGCAGCGCCTGCACCCGCTCCCCGAGCACCGCCTCGACCGCCCCTTCATAGCGCGACGGCACCTCCAACGCATCGGCGACCATGCCGGTAAAACAGTGGCGCAGCTCGGCGCTGCCGAGCAGCAGCTGCACCCCTCGCCCGTACCTCTCCAGACTTTGCTCCAGCTGGCGCAGCGAGTCGAGCCGCGAGCGTTGCCGGTTGAGCTCCTCCCGGCGCACCAGCAGTCCGTTCTCGTTTTCCTCCCCCCCCCGGCGCAGAAGCGCCTGCTTCTCCTGCAGCGCCTGGCGGTCCTGGCGCAGATCGTCCTGGCAGCGACGAAATCCCTGCAAGTTGAGATCGAGGGCGGCGATCAGCTCGTCGGCCTGCGCCATCTGCTCGCGTACGCTGACGGCTTCGCTGCGGTTGCGGGCGACGCGTTCGCTCTGCGTCTGCAACCGTCGCTGAATCTCCTCCTGCCGGGAACCGAGGCGCGAGAGTTCGGTCAGCAGAGCGTAAAGGGAGGTGCGGGCGGTCTCCAGCCGGCTGGCGAGATCGTGCTCCAGGCCGGCGCACTCCTCCAGATGAATTTCCCCTTCGGCGAGGCGCTGCAGCTCTTTTTGCAGCTCAGCGCCGAAGTCGCCCTGACTGCCACGCACCCCCTCCTCTTCCTTGGTCAGCTCCGCCAGCCGGCGGACCAGTTCCGACTCTTCGGTCGCCAGGCGCTCTTTTTGCCGGGTCAGGGTGTCGGCCTCCCGGCGGTCGGATTCCAGTCGCCCCTCGACTTTCTGCAACTCCGAGGAGAGATGGAACACCCGTTCCTGCCCCTGGTTAACCTCCTTTTCCCGCGTCAACTGCCCCAGGCGCAGCTCTTCCAGGCGCACTTCCCCTTGGGCCAGGGAAGCGCTCGCTCCCGCCAGCAGCTGCTGTTGGGTCTGCTCCTGATGCGCCGTCTCGGCGGCCGCCGACTGCAGCTCGGCAAACCGCTGCCGGGCGAAACGGACCTCGATGCCGCGCAGCTCCTCACGCAGCTGGCGAAACCGTTCGGCGCGCTGCGCCTGGCGCTTGAGGCTGCCGACCTGCCGCCGCACCTCGGCCACGATATCCCCCAGCCGCAACAGATTTTGCCGGGTCGCGTCGATCTTGCGCAGGGCCGATTTCTTGCGCGACTTGTATTTGGTAACCCCGGCCGCTTCTTCGATCAGAAATCGGCGATCCTCGGGCTTGGCATTGAGAATCATGCCGATCTTCCCCTGTTCGATCACCGAGTAGGCGCGGGCACCAACCCCGGTATCCATGAACAGTTCGGTAATGTCGAGGAGTCGGCAGGGGCTCTTATTGATCAGATATTCGCTCTCGCCGCTGCGGTGCAGCCGCCGGGTGACCATGATTTCGGCATAGTCCCGGAAGGCGACCGGCGCCAGGCCATCCTCATTGCCGAAGACGATGGAGACCTCGGCCATGCCAAGGGGCTTGCGGGTTTCGCTGCCCCCGAAGATGACGTCTTCCATGGAGCGGCCGCGCAGGTGCTTGGCATTTTGCTCCCCCATGACCCAGCGGATGGCGTCGACGATGTTGCTCTTGCCGCAGCCGTTGGGACCGAGGATCGCGGTCACCCCTTCCTGCAAGTCGAGGGAGATTCGATCGACGAACGATTTGAAGCCGAGGATGTCTACTCGCCTGATCTTCATGGGAAATTCGGTCGCATTCGGGGGGAGTTGCAATAGCCGGGCATGTTAGCAAGCTCCCTGGAGCATGTAAAGAATTTAAACTGCCGGCCGCCGGCCGGCGCTTGCCTGCGGCGCAGGACCGGGTTATGATGGCTAAATGTTTGAGATTACATGCACCGAGGAAGAACAAGGGCTGCCTCCCCTGCAGCTGCTGCAGCGGCGGCTCCCGGCCGCCCCCGCCAGCTACCTGCGCCACCTGCTGCGGCGGGGGAAGGTCTGCCGGCAGGGGGAGCTGTTGGCCGAGGGGACCCCTCTGGCCGCGGGCGATAGCCTGCAGCTGCCGGCCAGCCACCGTCTGCAGGAGTTGCAGCGCCGCGGGGAGCTCACCATCGTCCACGAGGAGGGGGACTTCCTGGTGGTCGACAAGCCGGCCGGGCTGGCGGTGCACCGGGGGGTGGGGCACGAGCAGGACAATCTGGCCGGTCGCCTGCAGGAGCTGGTGGCACGCCGTGGCGACCCCTACCGGGTGGCACCGGTGCATCGCCTCGATGCCGAGACCTCGGGACTGGTGCTGTTCGCCAAAGGCAGACGGGCGGCGGCCACCCTGGGCGGGCTGTTCATGGTTGGCGCCGTACACAAGGAGTATCTGGCCCTGGTCAGCGGCCAGCTGCCGGCGACCGGGGAGTTGACCACTCCGGTGCTGGCCAAGGGGAAGTGGAAGGAGGCGGCCACCGAGTGGCAGCGGCTGACCTCCGGCAGCGGCTTTTCCCTGCTGCAGCTGCGCCTGCACAGCGGCCGCACCCATCAGCTCCGCCGGCAGCTGGCCGCCGCCCAGCACCCGGTAGCCGGCGACAGCCGCTATGGCGGCCTCCTCCCCCCCGGCCTCGATCGGCTGTTCCTGCATGCCCATCGGCTCGCCTTCCTGCACCCATGTGACCAGCGGCCGTTGCAGTTCACCTCCCCTCTCCCCCCTCCCCTGGAGGCGGTCATCGGCCGTCTGTTCCCCACCTGGCAGAGGTCGACTTGAGACGTCCGCCCCTTGGCAGCTTTCTTTCTCTCCCTCTGCGGGTCGCCCTTCTGTATTGCCTGTTCGGCGCCCTGTGGATCCTCTTCTCCGACCGCCTGCTCTTCTCCCTGACCCAGGATGCGGCCCACCTGGCCCATCTGCAGACCTGGAAGGGGTGGCTGTTCATCGCCGTCACCGGCGTCGGCCTGTTCTTCCTGGTGCGCCACTATGTCGATGCCGTGCGCCGCCGGGAGACGATCCTGCGCGAGGTGGCCAGTGCCGTCGCCGGTCGTACCGGCGAGGCCTATTTCCGTACCCTGGTCAAACATCTGGCCGGCGCGTTGCAGGTGGAATACGCCCTGGTCGGCGAACGGACCGGAGATGGAGAACGCATCCGGACCCTGGCCGTCTGGATGGGCGATCACCTGGCGGAGAACTTCGACTATGAGCGGGTCGGGACCCCGTGCGCCGAGACGCTGGCGAACAGCTCCTGCCAGATAGAGGCAGGGGCGCATCGCCGCTATCCTGACGATCCGCTCTTGCAGAAGTTGGGGGTTGAGAGCTATTTCGGCTTCCCGCTGCTCGACGGACGGGGGGAGCCCCTCGGCCTGCTGGCCGTCATGGACCGCCGGCCATTTCGACAGGCGAGTATCACCGAGCCGCTGATGCGGATCTTCGCCGTGCGGGCCGCTACCGAACTGGAACGCCAACGGGACCAGCTGGCCCTGCAGACCCAGTTCAGCCAGATCAGCTCGATTTTCGACTCGCTCAACGCCCTGGTCTATGTGGTCGACCCGCAAGAGCGCCGCCTGCTCTACCTGAACCGCTTCGGAGAGGAGCTCTTCGGCCCCGACTGGCACGACAAGGGCTGCTGTGAGGTCTTGCGGGAAGCCGAGGACTCCTGTCTGTTCTGCGCCAGCAACCAGGAGCTCGATCGCAACGATCTGGAACCACAGCCGGTGCTGTGGGAGCGGCAGAACCGGCACACCCAACGCTGGTACCAGTGTATCGACAAGGCGATCCGCTGGCCCGACGGCCGCCTGGTGCGGCTGGAGATCGCCATCGACATCACCGAGCGCAAAGAGGTGGAGCGGCTCAAAGACGAGATCCTGTCGGCGGTCAGCCATGAAATGCGCACCCCACTGACAGCCATTCTCGGCTATGCCGAGTTTCTCCTGGACAACGAACTGGA
Organism: Desulfuromonadales bacterium; assembly: GCA_014860175.1. Lineage (GTDB taxonomy): Bacteria > Desulfobacterota > Desulfuromonadia > Desulfuromonadales > JACZKF01 > JACZKF01. Next base: position 6,317 of record JACZKF010000001.1, read on the forward strand.
GGCCGACCAGCAGCGCCCTTGCCTGGAAATTCTCTCCCGGGAGGCCGAGAAACTAAGTGAGCTGATCGGTGACTTCCTCCAGCTGCAGCGACTGCAGGCCCGCCGTCAATCTTTTCGTTTTCAGCCTTTGCTGGTCGGCGACCTGCTGCAAAAAGCGGTTCGCCCTTTCGCCACCTTCAACGACCGCCATCGCTTCAGGCTGGAGATTGCCGCCGACCTGCCGCCGGTGAACGGCGAGGAAAGAGGGTTGCTCGACGCCATCGACCAGCTCATCTCCAATGCGGTCAAGTTCTCGCCGGACGGGGGCGAAATCGTCGTGGGGAGCTGCCGGCGGGAAGCCGAGGTCCTGATCTGGGTGCGCGATGCCGGCAAAGGGATGGGGGCGGACGAGCTGGAGCGGATTTTCCAGCCGTTCTATCGCATCGACAACACCGATCGGCGCGAAGCCGGCGGCGCCGGTCTCGGCCTGGCGCTGGTGCGGGAACTGGTGCGGGAGCATGGCGGGCGCAGCTGGGCAGAGAGCGTCAAGGGGGAAGGGAGCAGCTTCTATATTGCCCTGCCGGCCATCGCCAGCTAGGAATCTTTTTTAGCTTACCCTCCAGCGCCCCGCCGGAGTAGACTGCCTACTCACCCCCTGGAAACTGAAGTCGATGCGCCGTCACCCTCTGCTCGCCGCCCTTGCTCTGCTGCTGCTGCTCACCGTCGCAGCGGCGGCTCTCTTTATCGCCACCTTCGATCTCAACCGTCACCGCGACCGCCTGCAGAGCCTGCTGACCACTGCCGCCAAGCGCCCCGTTTCCTTTGGCAACGCCCACCTCTCCTGGCGCCACGGGATCTCTCTGGCGATCGCCGATCTGCGCCTGGCGCCGGTCGCCGATGCCACTTGGGAGCTGCGCGCCGAACAGGTTTTTCTCCGTCTTGAACTCGCCCCGCTGCTGCGCCGTGAGTTGCGTTTTTCCGCCATCGTGCTGGAGGGGGCGCAGTTGCAGGTGGTGTTGACCGGCGAGCCGAAAGACGCTTCGCTCCCTGACCTGCGTGGCTGGCAGCTAACCGGCGTGCGCTCGATTGCCCTGCACCGGGGGCAGTTGGTGGTGGAGGACCTCCGAGAGCCGGAGCGCCCCTGGCGTCTGGAGGTCGACCAGGCCAGCGCCCGCCTGAGCAATCTCGCTGTCGGCCAGGCGGCCTGGATCTCGGTCTCCGGCCGGCTGCGCCAGGCGGCGCAGGCGGCCATGGTAACGCTGGGAGGGGAGCTGCAGATCGCCGATGAACCGGGTGCCAGCCAGGTGAATCTGGCCTTGCGGCTGGAGCAGTTCGACCCGGCCCCCTGGCTGGCCCGGTATGGGGCAGAGCCGCCGCTGACCAGCGAAGGCGCCCTCTCCCTGAACCTCAAGCTGATCGGTAACGTCAACGCCGGATTCGGTCTCGACGCCGAGGTGACCGGCCATGATCTGACCGTTCAATTCTCGGCCGATGCCCCACCGCAGCCGGTCACCCGCGCCCGGCTGCAGGGAACTTTGCATACGAACCGGCAGGGGGGGAGTCTCGCCGGATTCGACCTCTCACTGGACGGGCTCGCCTGCCGCGGCCAACTGGCCTGGCAGCAGCAGGAAGAGGGGATCTACCTGCAGGCGAATCTGGCCACCCCCCCCCTGCCACTTCCCGAACTGCTGCGCCGCCTTCCGGCTCGCTGGGGGGAGCCGCTGCGACAGCGCACCACCGGGGGCCGGCTGGAGATTATCTCCCTGCATTTCGCCGGGCCCCTCGCCTCCTTGCAGACCCCGGAAGAAGGGTTACCGCTTCAGGCCGAGGTGGCGGTCGACGCTGTGCGCCTCGGCCCGCTGGCCGGGGAGGAGCTGACGGAGGTGGCATTTCAGGCGACCCTGGCGGCCGATCTGTTGCAGGTAAGCGCCGGGGAGGCCCGTTGGCACGGGGTCCGGTACCGGTTTGCCGGCACCCTGGAGCACCCCTTTGCCCCCCAGCCGGAGCTGACCGCGGAGATCTCCGGGGAGCCGCAAAGCCGACAGTTGGTGGCGGCGCTCCCCCCCCCCTGGCGCCAGGAGATCATGACCCGGGGGACTCTCCCCTGCCTCCTCCAGGTCGCTGGCACCCGGGAACGTCTGGAATTCGACCTGCGCGCCGATCTCACCCCGGTGGCGGTGGTCTGGCAAGATCTCGCCAAGCCGGCGGGGGTGGAGGGATCACTGGCGCTGGCCGGAGCCATCACCCCCTCGCAGTTGAATCTCAGCCGTGCCCGGCTCCGCCTCCCCCCCCTGGAGCTACGGGGAGAGGGAGAACTGGCCCGGAACCAAAAGGGAGCCTTTGCCCTCAAGCTGGAAGCGGCCGACGTCAACCTGGAGGCGGCGCGCGACTACTGGCCGTTACTGGAAAAGCTGCGCACCCGCGGAAACCTCGATCTGCAGCTGCAGATCAGTGGCCACCGTGGTCAGATCGAACGGCGGCGGGGGGAATTCCGGCTGCGGCAAGCCGGCGTGCACCTGACTGATGTCATTGCCGATCTGCAGCAGGTGGAGGCGGTGCTCGACCTCAGCGACGACCAGTTGCAGATCAGACGCCTGACCGCCCGGCTGGGGGACTCTCCGATCAGCGTTGAGGGGGGGCTGAAGAACTTTGCCCAGCCGCGGCTTCAGCTGCGGGTGCGGGGAAAGTCGATCCGGGCCGATGAGCTGATCTTCCCCTCCGCCACCAGCCATCTGCGCGATGTGGACGGACACCTGCGTCTGAGCGGGGAGGAGATCGTCTTCGATCCGGTCGTGGTGCGCCTTGATGGCGGCACCCGGGCGGAGGTGCGGGGGAGCGTGCGGTGGGAACCGCAGCCGCTGGTCGAGTTGACCATCGTCTCGCCGCGGGGGAACATCGACGAGGTCATTGCCCTCTGGCAGACCCCCGAGTCGCCTTCGCCGGCCACCGACGAGACCAGGGAGCCGTCAAAACTGGTGGTCCGGATCAGCGCCCAGGTGGCCGAAGGGGAACTGGCCGGCATGCAGTTTCAGCAGGCCGCCGGCCTCATTACCTGGCAACAGCGGCGACTGCTGATCCACCCTCTGGACTTTCACCTCGGCCACGGCAAGGCGCAAGGGGTGGTCGCCGTCGACTTCACCGCCACTCCGTCGCTGCTGCAGGTTTCCGGCCGGGTGGAAAACGTCGATGCGGCCATTTTGCACCACCAACTGCTCAAGCGCCGAGGGTTGGTCAATGGCCGACTGCAGGGGGACTTCTACCTGGAAGGGGGGCTCGGCAGCCGCTTTCTGGAGAGCTCGCGGGGGGGAGCCAGCCTGGAGATCCGAGACGGGGTGCTACGCCGGTTCAAATCGTTGGCCAAAGTCTTTTCCGTCCTCAACGTCTCCCAGATCTTCACTCTGCATCTGCCGGACATGGCCCGGGAGGGCATGCCGTTTCATCTCCTGCACGCGACCTTCAGCCTCGACTCCGGCGTCCTCGCCAGCGAAGACCTGCTGATCGACAGCAATGCGATGAACCTGTCGCTGGTCGGCCAGGCCGACCTGACCACCGATCAGATCGATTTCATCATGGGGGTGAAACCGTTGGGGACGGTGGACCAGATCGTCACCCGGATACCGGTGGCCGGCTGGATTCTGACGGGAGAGGAGAAGGCGCTGATTACCGCCCACTTCACCATCCGGGGCGACTTCGACGACCCGCAGGTGGTGCCGGTGCCGATCACCTCGGTATCGGAAAAGGTGCGCGGCATCTTTCGCCGGGTGCTCAATTTGCCAGGAAAGATGATCGGCGAGATGGAGGGGATGATTCAGGGGGACTGAAGGGGACTGCCGCCTCAGGGGCGCTCGCCCACGTAGATGGTGGCGATCCCGCCGGTAAGATCGATGTGCCGCACCGCCGTGAAGCCCGCCTCCGCCATCATGGCCTTGAAGGTCTGCCGATCGGGGAACTCCAGGACCGAATCGGGAAGATACTGATAGGCGCTGCGCTGCGACAGCAGACCACCGATGCGCGGCAGCAGGCGCCGGAAGTAGAAGTGATACAGTTTCTTCATCAGCGGCCGGCGCGGGTTGGAGAACTCGAGAATCACCGCCCGCCCGCCGGGGCGCAGCACCCGGCACATCTCGCGCAGGCCGGCCGGGCGATCGACCACGTTGCGGATGCCGAAGGCGATGGTGACGCCGTCGAACAGGGCGTCGGGATGCGGCATCGCCTCGCAGGGGGCATTGACCAGAGAGATGCGTTGGCGCCAAGGGGACTCGGCGATCTTCCGGGCGCCCAGGACGAGCATCCCCTGGGTGAAGTCCTCACCGACGATACGCACCGAATCGGCGGTACGGGCGGCGATCTCCAGCGCCACGTCGCCGGTGCCGGTGGCGACGTCCAGCACCATGCCGCCGGGAGGGATCTGCAGCTGGGCCACGGCGGTGCGCCGCCAGCGCCGATCGATTCCCAGCGACAACAGGCGGTTGAGCAGGTCGTAACGGGGGGCGATGGCATCGAACATCGCCCGGATGCCTCTCCCTTTTTCGGACAGCTTGAACATGGCACGACTCCCGATTGGATGCTGGCTTAAGTAACACATCCAGCGCCCGGCGGCCAGAAAAAAGCTTTTTCTCGCTACCGCGGCACGCTCATCAGTACCTTCCCAACCGCGCAAAATTAAAACACCATCCCTCCATTTTGCAAAAATGTTTCTTTAATACGCTGCCTCCGCTTACCGGATTTGGAAGCTTTTTCCCCCCTTGGACCTTTCCTGATCCTCGCCGAGTTCCCCCAAGTCTTCTTAACTTCTCGATTACCCTGCATTTCCTAATTTTTAGCGAGCGTAAAAATTTTCGAGTTGACACATTTAGAACAGTGTATTACAAAGTTAGTCGCAAGCAGGCGCACTGCTCCCCTTCCGGGAGCCGATCCGTTTGGGTTCGAACCAGGTCGGCGCACCGGCCCAAAGGCAGAAAGCCCCCCTCAAATTCGCAAACCGGGGCTGGCGGAATCCTCGAAGGAGAAACTGGCAGCCACATCTCGCCGATCAAAGCCCGGAGTGGCCCCAAAATAAACAATGGTATCGAACAGCGTTTCGTAAAATTTTTTGCTAAAAAATGCAGCAAATCCAAGCTAAAACCCACTTCTCGACCCCCTAAAATACAAAAAATGGCCACCCATCAAACAAAATAAAACAAGGTTATTGACAA
>JACZKF010000499.1 GCA_014860175.1 Desulfuromonadales bacterium
CCTCTCCGCTCCTCCCCGGCGGCGGGGCAATCGACCTGGCGGCGGTGCCGCTGGCGCCGGGGACCCTCTACCACCAGGGGGAGCCGATCTTCTTACGGCTCACCGACCTCGACCAGAACCGCGATCCGAACGCCGTCGAGACCGCCCTGGTCTGGGTCAGTTCCCCCGAGACAGGTGACCAGGAGTTGCTTCGCCTTTACGAAACCGCCCCCGACAGCGGCGTCTTTGTCGGCTACCTGCCGACCGGCAACGGCGGCGGAACCCCATGGGACGGCCGGCTGGCGGTACGCGAGGGGGGGAGCCTGAGCCTGCGCTACGTCGATCCGGTCGACGGCTCCGACGTCTCGGTCACCGGTGCCCTGGTCGACCCCTTCGGCCTCCTCTTCGACAGCGAGACGGGGCTGCCGGTCGACGGCGCCCTGATCACCCTCCTCGATCTCCTCACCGGCGCTCCGGCGGTCGTCTTCGGCGACGACGGGGTGAGCCGCTTCCCGGCGTCAGTCACCTCGGGGGGGACGGTCACCGACAGCGGCGGCACCCGCTACGACTTTCCGGCCGGCAGCTACCGGTTTCCCTTCGTCGCCCCGGGGAACTACCGCCTTTCGGTGCAGCCGCCGGCCGGCTATCTCGCCCCCACGGAGAAGACCGAAGGCTACCTGCAAAGCCTGCCAGGGGCCCCTTTCGCCCTGGTGCCAGGCTCCCGTGGCGAACCCTTCCCGGTCAGTCCGGGACCGGCGCTGCACATCGATATCCCACTCGATCCGGTGGCTGCGACCGGCCTGTGGCTGCGCAAGAGCAGCGACCGGGAGCGGGTGGCCGTCGGCGATTTCCTGCAGTACCGGGTGGCCCTCGATCCCCCCGTTGGGGCGATCCGGCAGGTGCAGGTGACCGACTACCTCCCCGCCGGTTTTCGCTACCGCCGCGGCTCGGCGACGGTCAACGGCACCCCGGTGGGCGAGCCGACGGTGACCGCCGACGGCCGCACCCTCCTCTTCGCCCTGGGTGACCTGGCGGCCGGCGAGCGCCAGGAGATCCGCTACGTCGTCGAGGTCACCGCCGGCGCCCGCCCCGGGCGGGCAGTCAACGCGGCGACCGCAGTTGCCGAGGACGGCCTCGTTTCCAATCGCACCGAGGCGAGCGTCCGGGTGGAAGAGCCGTTCTTCCGCAGCCACAGCTTCATCGCCGGCCGGGTCCTCACCGGCGGCTGCGAGGCGCAGGAGCCGGTGGCCGGCCTCCCCGGCGCCCGCCTCTACCTGGAGGACGGGACGTTCGTCGTCACCGATGAGCAGGGGATGTACCATTTCGAAGGGGTGCGCCCCGGCACCCACGTAGTGCAGCTCGATCTCGACTCGCTGCCGCCTCAGTTCGAAGCCGTCCTCTGCGACGCCAACAGCCGCTTCGCCGGCCGGGCCTACTCCCAGTTCGTCGACCTGCAGGGGGGGACCTTGTGGCAGGCCGATTTCCGGGTCGGGATGCGCCCCAAACCGCGCGGCGAAGTAAGTATCGAACTCACGGCCAAGCTCGAATCCGATATCGTCGGGCTGCGCGTTCCGGTCCGGGTGCGTCAGGTCGGTCTGAGTAACCTGCGGCTTTCGGTCATTCTCCCTGAAGGGTTGGTCTATCTCCCCGGCAGCAGCAGCCTCGACGGCGCGCCGGCGGCCGATCCGGCCGTCACCGGCCCGGCCCTCACCTACCGCCTCGGCGATGCGCCGGCCGGTCAGACAGTCGAAATCGCCCTGCGCTGCCGGGTCACCGACGGCGCTGAGGCCGGCGAACTGACCTCCCGCGCCCTGTTGACCTTCGATTCGCCGGAAGGGAAGAACCAGCGCACGCCGGTGGCCGAGACCCAGCTGCGGCGCCAGGTTGAACGCGCCGAGACGGTTCTCCCCACCTTTACCCTGCAGACGCATTTCCCGGTGCGCGGGGCCGATCTCACAGTCGAAGACCAGGCCAACCTCCAGCAACTGGCAGCCGATCTGAAAGGGTTGAAGATCACCCGCCTGCGGGTCACCGGCCACACCGACAATGTCCCCATCGCCCCGCAGAACCGCCACTATTTCGCCGACAACGACGCGCTGTCCGAAGCCCGGGCGAAAAGCGTCGCCGACTACCTCACCGAGTTCCTGGCCTTGGCCCCGGGACAGGTCGAGGTGGCCGGCCGCGGTGAGACCGAACCGGTCGCCAGCAATGCGACCACCGAGGGGCGGGCCTTGAACCGGCGGGTCGAGGTCCGGGTCGAGTGCACCCGGGAGAGCCTGCAGGCCAGCCTCCTCCTCAGCAAGGGGGCGAGCGGCCCGCAGACGGCAACCACGGTCGGTCCGCGGCCGGGCGAGGCGCCCCAGGAGCAGAGAACCCCCGCCCTCGGCACCCCGGTCTATGACCAGGCGTGGCTCGCCGGCGCCAAACCCGGGCTGGAGTGGCTCTGGCCGACGCCGGGGTACGGGCCGCCGATCCCGAGCATCAAGGTGGCGGTGAAACACCTCCCGGGCCAGACGGTGCGCCTGCAGCTGGACGGCCAACCGGTCAACCCCTTCACCTTCGAAGGGACAGTGAAGAACAAGACGGGGACGGTGCTGATGAGCAGTTGGCGCGGCATCTCGGTAGGCGAGGGGAGCAGCCGGCTGGAGGCGATCGTCACCGAGGCCGACGGCCGGGAAGTGGTCCGCCTGGAGCGGCTGGTGCACTATTCGGGGCCACCGGTCAAGGCGGTGCTGGTGCCCGGCCAGTCGCGGCTGGTGGCCGATGGCAAAACGCCGCCGGTGATCGCCGTTCGCCTCACCGACCGCGACGGCTACCCGGCCCGGGAAGGGGTGGTCGGCGAGTTCCTCCTCGACCCTCCCTACCTGCCGTGGGAGAAGAAGGCGGCGGTGGGACGGCTGGTCGAGGAGCAGGACAAGCGCCCCCAGTACCAGATCGGTGCCGACGGCGTGGCCCTCATCCAGCTCGATCCGACCACCCGCACAGGTGAGGCGGTCGTGCGCTTCAAGCTCTCCGACCGCGAGCAGGAAGTGCGCGCCTGGCTCACCCCCGGCAGCCGCGACTGGATCCTGGTCGGCCTGGCCGAGGGGACGGTCGGTTACAACACCCTCTCCGGCAACATGGAATCGCTCCCCGCCGGGACCGACGACGAGCTGTTCGAGGATGGGCGCCTCGCCTTCTTCGCCAAGGGGCAGGTCCTCGGCAAGTGGCTGCTGACCGCCGCCTACGATTCGGACAAGCCGAGTCGCCGGGACGAGAGCCTGTTCCAGACCATCGATCCGGACACCTACTACACCCTGTACGGCGATGCGTCACAACAAGGATACGAGGCACCCAGCTCCCGCAAGCTCTACCTGAAGATCGAGCGCGACCAGTTCTATGCCCTCTTCGGCGATTTCGACACCGGACTGACAGTCACCGAGCTCTCCCGCTACAGCCGCAGCTTCACCGGTCTGAAGACGGAGCTTGACACCGGCCGCTTTGCCCTGAGCGCCTTTGCCAGCGAAACCGCCCAGGGGTTCGTCAAAGAGGAGATCCCCGGCGACGGCACCTCCGGCCTCTACCGCCTCTCCGGCAAAGAGATCGTGATCAACTCGGAGAAGGTGACGATCGAAGCCCGTGACCGCTTCCGCAACGACATCATCGTTTCCTCCCGCACCCTGACGCGGCATATCGACTACGACATCGATTACCGCGCCGGCACCCTCTTTTTCAAGGAGCCGATTTCGAGCCGGGACGCCGCCTTCAACC
>JACZKF010000500.1 GCA_014860175.1 Desulfuromonadales bacterium
GCGCTGCACCGTTCTGGAGAAGGCAGAGCTCGAGCGGGAAGGGATGGGGGCCTTGCTCGGGGTGGCCCAGGGGAGCGTGCGGGAGCCGCGCCTGATCGTTCTCGAATACCGGGGGGGAAGCAACGATGCGCGGCCGGTCGCCTTGATCGGCAAGGGAGTAGTTTTCGATGCTGGCGGGATCTCCCTCAAGCCGGCGGAGAAGATGGATGAAATGAAGATGGACATGGCCGGCGCCGCAACCGTTCTCGGGACGTTGCTGAGCGCTGCCTTGCTGAAGCTGCCGGTCAATCTGGTCGGGATTATCCCGGCGGTGGAGAACCTCCCCTCAGGAAGTGCGATGCGGCCGGGAGATGTCCTCACCTCGATGTCCGGGCGCACCATCGAAATTCTCAACACCGATGCCGAGGGGCGTCTCATCCTGGCCGACGCACTCACCTTCGCTCGGCGCTTTGAGCCGCGGCTGGTGATTGACCTGGCCACCTTGACCGGCGCCTGCATCATTGCCCTCGGGCACCATGCTACCGCCGTTCTGGGCAACCACGACGGGCTGATCCGGCAGCTTATCCGGGCGGGAGAGCGCAGTGGCGAGAGGCTCTGGCAGCTCCCTTTGTGGGACGATTATGCCACCCAGATCAAAAGCGAGCTGGCGGATGTGCGCAATACCGGTGGCCGGCCGGCCGGAACGATCACCGCCGCCGCTTTTTTGCAGAAATTTGCCGGCGATTTCACCTGGGCCCATCTCGATATCGCCGGCACCGCCTGGGAGGAGAAGGGGCGCCCCTATACCCCCAAGGGGGGGACGGGCGTCGGGGTGCGGCTGCTGATCGAATACCTCAAATGACCTTGGCGGAGGTGGTGCTGGCGATGGCGAAAGTGGTCCAACTCCGCTTGACAGAGGTGAATTGCCTGTTAGAAACTATTTAGGAAACTTATCATTAAAAGGGAGGCTGCATTGCTCAAGTATTGCGCCTGGTGTGGCGAATATCAAGGGGCGATCCGAGCCGAAGGGTATCAGATCAGGGCCAACGTCTGCGAGATCGATACCGCCACCATCTGTCCCGCGTGTCTGGCCAGACAGCTCCAGCTGTTGCCGAAGCCTTCAAGAAGGCGGTCCGGCAGGGTAGGCAAAGAGGCAAAATCAGCAGAAATTGTCAACGATAATTGTTGTTTTACCGGTTGATTTTTTCCGGCCGTCCCCTAAAGTTAGAGAAGGCTAAGGTGCCCCGGAAGTTCCGGGGGAGGAAGAGGCACTGGACAGGAGAATGAAGAAAATGACCAAGGGGACGGTGAAGTGGTTCAATGACGCAAAGGGTTTCGGTTTTATCGAGCAGGAGGGAGGTCCTGACGTCTTCGTGCATTTTTCGTCCATCGATATGGATGGATTCAAGACGCTTGCGGAAGGGGATTCCGTCTCCTTTACCGTCATTCAGGGCCCCAAAGGGCCACAGGCGCAGAATGTCTGCCGCGGCTGAACGTGGCAAATAGGATGTCAGCCCCAGCAAGCCCTTGCCTCCGAGCGAGGGCTTTTTACTTGGGGGGCTTGCTTTTTTCCTTGACTTGTGCTAAAAGCCAAATTCATCCGGATGGTTCAGGTCTCTTCATGAGGGACCATCGCTTGTATGGATGAGCGACCGGTACGCGTTTTTTCTTTCAGAACCGGCTCCGGCCGGGCAGCAAAGGAGCAGAGGGAACATGGCAGAAGGCACGGTAAAGTGGTTCAATGATGCCAAGGGTTTCGGTTTCATTCAGCAGGACGGCGGTCCGGACGTGTTCGTTCATTTCTCCACCATCCAGGGTGACGGCTTCAAGTCCCTGGTGGAAGGACAGCGGGTGCGTTTCGATGTGACCCAGGGGGCCAAGGGGCCCCAGGCTTCGAACGTGACCAAAGTCTAAGCAGCCAGCGACCTGCGAAACACCTAAGGCTCCACCCTCCGGGTTGGGGCCTTTTTCTTTGCCATTTTAAGAGCTTGGAGCAATCCACCACCGGGCTTTCTCCTTGACATGTCCGACTTCTGTTGTTAACTTACATTTTTTGCCGGGCCGGGCCGTTCACCTGGCGAAGGATCGGTTCCCCCCATGAAAGTTCTGGTTTCCGACAAGTTCTCTCCCGAAGGGCTGCAGATATTCGAACAAGCTCAAGGGATCGAAGTTGCCTATCACCCGGGGATCTCTCAGGAAGAGCTCCTGCGGGAGGTGGCCGATGCCGATGCCCTGGTGGTGCGTGGCGGGACGCAGGTCACTGAAGAGGTGTTCGCCGCCGCCGGCAGACTCAAGGTGGTCGGTCGGGCCGGCATCGGCGTGGAGAACATGGATCTGGCCGCCGCCAACCGGCAGGGGGTGGTGGTCATGAATACCCCCTTCGGCAGCACCACGACCACGGCCGAGCATACCATCGCCATGCTGATGGCTCTGGCAAGGCAGATCCCCGAGGCGAGCCGCTCGACCAAGGCCGGTCGCTGGGAGAAGGATCGATTCCTTGGCTCTGAAGTGGCCGGCAAGACGCTGGGGGTGATCGGCGCCGGCAAAATCGGGCGACTGGTGGTTGAGCGGGCCATCGGCCTGAAGATGAGGGTGGTTATTTTTGACCCCTACCTCTCCGAAGAGATGGTCCACCAACTGGGTGCCGAGCAGATCGGATTCGAAGAGCTGCTCGGCCGCGCCGATTTTCTCACTCTGCATATCCCCCTCAATGCCGATACGCACCACCTGCTCAATGATGAGACCTTGGCTCTGGTCAAGCCCGGATGTCGGATTATCAACTGTGCTACTGGCGGCCTGATCGATGAGGCAGCCCTGGCCCGGGTGGTGATTGACGGGCGGGTCGCGGGGGCGGCGATCGATGTCTTCGCCAAGGAGCCGCCCGACCCGACCAATCCCCTGCTTGCCCTCGATGAGGTGATCTGCACGCCGCACCTGCGGGCCTCCACCGTCGATGCCCAGGTCAACGTCACGGTGCAGGTGGCGCATCAGATCGTCGATTTTCTGCAAAAGGGGATTGTCGTCAATGCCCTGAACGTCCCCTCCATCAGCGCCGATCTGCTCACCGTCATTCGCCCCTATGTCGAGCTGGCCGAACGTCTCGGCTGCTTTCAGGCCCAGTATTTCGCCCGCCGGATGCAGGGGATTACCATCGAGTACGCCGGCAGTGTCACCGAGCACCCGACCGGGCCCCTGACCATGGCGCTGCTCAAAGGGTTGTTGACGCCGATCGTCGGCTCGATGGTCAATTACGTCAACGCCCCCCATCTGGCGCGCGAGCGGGGCATCCGGGTGGTCGAGGCCCGCAGCAGCACCGCCGAGGGGTTCTCCAACCTGATCCGCCTCACCGTCAGTGGCACCGAGGGGGAACATTCGGTCAGCGGGGCTCTGTTCGGCCAGGATGACTATCGGATCGTGCGGGTGGATGATTACCATGTGGAGGCGGTCCCCCAGGGGAATATCCTGGTCCTGCTCAACGATGATCGCCCCGGGGTGATCGGCTTCATTGGCCAGGTGCTGGCCGAAGCCCAGGTGAATATCGCGATGATGAACCTGTCGCGGCGCAAGATCAAAGGGCGCGCCATCTCCCTGATCAACGTCGACACCCCGATCCCGGAGGCGGTTCTCGAGCTCCTGCGGGGGAACGAACACATTCTGTCGGCCGTGCAGGTCACGCTTTAGCGCCGGCGGAAGATCCGCCGTGCGGTTCTGCCGAACGCCGTCTGGTTGGAAGGGATTTGAAGTTCATGACGTTTCACGATGCCGTCTCGGACACCATGCTCCCCAAGGGGGTCAAGGATTTCCTGCCGGTCAAGGCGGCCAAAGTCGAATTTCTCGACCGGACTCTGCACCAGGTCTTCTCGCAGTGGGCCTTCCGGCCGATTCTCCCCCCCGCTCTGGAGTATCTCCATGTGCTGGAGAAGGGGCTCGGGGAAGGGTTGCGGGAGAAGACGTTTCGTTTCGACGACCGCCAGAGCGGTAAACTGGTCGCCTTCTCCCCGGACATCACGCCGCAGGTGGCGCGCATCGTCGCCACTCGCATGCGGGAGGTCCCGTTGCCGTTGCGCCTGTGTTACACCGGTCGGGTGTTGCGCCATACCGAGCAGCAGGTCGGCAAGGACCGGGAGATCTTCCAGGCCGGGGTGGAACTGATCGGCCTGCAGAGTCCCGAGGCCGATGCCGAGATGATCGCCATGGCGGTCGAATGTCTCAAGGCCATCGGCGCCCGCGAGTTCACCATCGATATCGGTCAGGTCGAGTTCTTCCGCGGCATCATGGACGGACTCCCCTTGTCCGATCTCCTGGCCCGCCAGGTGCAGACGGCCATCGCCCGCAAAGATCTCTCCGGTCTGCAGGCGCTGCTCGCCGATACCGCCATTGAGCCGGCCGCCCGGCAGGAGGTGTTGGCCCTGCCGCGGCTGTTCGGGGGGCGCGAGGTTCTGCAGCGGGCCGCCGAGGTGGTGACCAACGAGCGCTCGCGCCGGGCGCTGGAGAACCTCGGGCGGGTGCTGGAGATTCTCGAAGTCTACCAGGTGGAAGAGCACATCACCTTTGACCTCGGCGAGTTGCGCGGCCTCGATTACCACACCGGCCTGATCTTTCAGGGATTCATCCCGGGGGTCGGGCGGGCCGTCTGTTCCGGCGGCCGCTACGACGATCTGACCGCCCGCTACGGCTACCCGGCCCCGGCGACCGGCTTCGCCTTCAACCTGCTCAATCTCCTGTTCGCTCTGGACAAGGAGCTCGACGCGGTGGCCGGCCAGAGCAGCGACCTGCTGATCGTGCAGACCGGCGTCGACAAGCAGCCGGCGCAGCGACTGGCCCGCGCCTTGCGGCAGCGGGGGTACGCGGTCGCCCGTGACATCATCTCGCGCGAACTGCCGGAAACTCTGGCCTACGCGCAGAAAATGAATTTCCGCCACGTCCTCATCAATGGGGAGCACGACGGGGAGATCCGCCTGATCCGGTTGGCGGACGGCGCCGAGCGGCGCTTGGCTTTCCCGGACGTGCTGTCCCCGGACTTTGTCCTCTGAGCCCACAGGAGAAAACAACCGTATGGCCAATGTAATTATCGTCGGCGCCCAATGGGGCGACGAAGGAAAGGGCAAGGTCGTCGACATTTACACCGAGCATGCCCAGGAGGTCGTCCGCTACCAAGGGGGGAACAATGCCGGTCATACTCTGGTGGTCGGCAATGAGAAGACCGTGCTGCATCTCATCCCTTCCGGCATTCTGCACCAAGGAAAGCGCTGCATTATCGGCAACGGGGTGGTTCTCGACCCGGCCGTTTTCCTGCGCGAGATCGAGAACCTGAAGAAAAAAGGGTACCTGCAGGACGATCGGCAGCTGGTGGTCGACAGCAACGTGCATATCATCATGCCGTACCACAAGGCGATCGATATCGCTCGGGAGAGCAACTCCGGGCAGCGCAAGATCGGCACCACCGGCCGCGGCATTGGACCGACCTACGAAGACAAAATCGGCCGGCGCGGCATCCGTCTGATCGATCTGATAAAGCCGGAAGTCTTCGCCCGCAAGCTCGAAGAGGTGCTGCCGGAGAAAAACTTCCTGCTGGAGAAGTTCCTCGGCTGCGAGCCGCTCTCCCGGGAGCAGATCATCGAGGAATACTCCGGCTATGGCCGGCAGATGGCACAGTACATGGGGAATGCCTCGGTGCTGATCAACCAGAGTATCGCCGCCGGTCACCACATCCTGTTCGAAGGGGCGCAAGGGAGCATGCTCGACGTCGATCATGGTACTTACCCCTATGTCACCTCCTCCTCGACCATCGCGGGAGGCGCCTGCACCGGCAGTGGTCTGGGCCCCCGCTTCATCGATGCCGTCATCGGCATCTCCAAAGCCTATGCCACCCGGGTCGGCGAGGGACCGTTCCCCACCGAACTCAACGACGAGATGGGGGAACGGCTGCGGCGGATCGGGCAGGAGTTCGGTGCGACCACCGGCCGTCCTCGCCGCACCGGCTGGTTCGACGCCGTCGCCCTGCGCGAGGCGGTGCGCACCAACGGCTTGACCGGCCTGGCGATCACCAAGCTCGACGTCCTCAACGAACTGGAGACGATCAAGATCTGCACCGCCTACGCCTACCGTGGCGAGCGCCTGCACGACTTCCCTCGCGATATCGAGGTGCTCAACGAATGCACTCCGATTTTCGAGGACGAGCCGGGGTGGCAGTCCGATATCTGCGGCGCCACCCAGTTCAGCCAGCTGCCGAAGCAGGCTGCGGCCTATATCGAACGCCTCGAGGAGGTCGCCGGCTGCCCCATCGTGATGGTTTCCGTCGGCCCGCGCCGCGACCAGACGATCCAACTGGCCAACCCCTTCACCTGAGGCGGTCGGCCCGAAAAAAGAAGAAAAGGGGTTGACTTGCCCCGACATCTTTTGTATATAGTGCAGTCTCTAGCGTGAGCCGCTAGCTCAGATGGTAGAGCATCTGACTTTTAATCAGATGGTCGTTGGTTCGATCCCAACGCGGCTCACCAATTTTCAAAGCAGTAACCGTGCGGGGTCATTTCCCGCTGGGTACTTGGAGTTTCAAGTCCCTATCGTCTAGCCTGGCCCAGGACACCGGCCTTTCACGCCGGCGACGGGGGTTCGAATCCCCCTGGGGACGCCAAAAAGAGAGCGCCTCTTCCGTGTAATGCGGGAGGGGCGTTTTTTTCGTTTAGAAGCGGGTGGAAGTAGCAGGCGCGAAGCCCGGAGAGTGCGCCGGGGAAAGGGAGCACCTTCTTCCCCCTTTCGGCCGCGCGGTGTAAATCGAAGATGAAACGGCTTGCAGGGGCTGCGGCGGAATCCGGAGCCCCTTTTCTCTCTGGCCTGGGAATACTTTGGTTTCATCCATTTATAAACCTATTGATTTATAAAAGAGAACGTGTTGTTTTGGGAAAGACGATGTGGTAAAACGTCCATAAGCCTTAATACAAGCAAGCCCAAATTTCAATTGATTCGGCTCATTAGGCGTTTGATAAAGTCACTGACCATCGCTTCTGGAATTATCCGAGTGGGAAGTCATTATGCCGAAAGTAAAAGAACACGAGGTGAAGAAGGTAGACCGGGCGCACCAGTCGCTCCTGGCGTCCATCGTCGAATCTTCCGAAGATGCCATCATCGCCAAAACCCCCGAGGGGGTGATCACCAGCTGGAACCCGGCAGCCGCCGCCATGTACGGGTACACGGCGGCGGAGATGATCGGCAAACCGATCTCGATCCTCGAGCCCTCGGACCGGCCCCATGAGATGGAAGAGATCCTCCGGAAGCTCCGCAAAGGGGAGCGGGTCGAGCACTACGAGACGACCCGCCGGCGCAAGGACGGGAAAACGATCTATATCTCGCTCACCGTCTCCCCGATCCGCGATTCCTCCGGCCGGCTGATCGGGGCTTCCTCCAGCGCCCGGAATATCACCGAGCGCCGGCGCGTGGAGGAGCAGCAACTCGCCACCTCCAATTACGCCAGAAGCCTGATCGAGGCGAGTCTCGACCCGCTGGTCACCATCAGTCCCGAAGGGAAGATCACCGACGTCAATGAAGCGGCGGTCAAGGTGACCGGCGTTGTCAAGGAGCGCCTCATCGGCACCGACTTCTCCGATTACTTCACCGACCCGGACAAGGCGCGCGAGGGGTACCGGCAGGCCTTCGCCGAGGGGTCGGTCACCGACTACCCCCTGACCATCCGCCACCAGGACGGGCAGCTCACCGACGTCCTCTACAACGCCTCGGTCTACCGCGACGTGCAGGGGAACGTGCTCGGGGTGTTCGCCGCGGCGCGCGACGTCACCGCCCAGCGGCAGGCGGCCCAGTACGCCCGCAGCCTCATCGAGGCGTCCCTCGATCCGCTGGTCACCATCAGCCCGGAAGGGAAGATCACCGACGTCAACGAGGCGACCGCCAAGGTGACCGGGGTGCCGCGGGACCGGCTGATCGGCACCGACTTCTCCGAGTTCTTCACCGAGCCCGACATGGCGCGCGAGGGATACCGGCAGGTCTTCGCCGAGGGGTCGGTCACCGACTACCCCCTGACCATCCGCCACCAGGACGGGCAGCTCACCGACGTCCTCTACAACGCCTCGGTCTACAGCGACGTGCAGGGGAATGTGCTCGGGGTGTTCGCCGCGGCGCGCGACGTCACCGCCCAGCGGCAGACCACCCAGTACGCCCGCAGCCTGATCGAGGCGTCCCTCGACCCGCTGGTCACCATCAGCCCGGAAGGGAAGATCACCGATGTCAACGAGGCGGCCGCCAAGGTGACCGGGGTACCGCGCGACCGGCTGATCGGGGCGGACTTCTCCGACTTCTTCACCGAGCCGGACAAGGCCCGCGAGGGGTACCGGCAGGCCTTCGCCGAGGGGTCGGTCACCGACTACCCCCTGACCATCCGCCACCGGGACGGGCAGCTCACCGACGTCCTCTACAACGCCTCGGTCTACCGCGACGTGCACGGTAACGTGCTGGGCGTTTTCGCCGCCGCCCGCGACGTGACCGAAAACCGGCGCGTCATGCGCGAGTTCGCCGAAACGAAGAACTTCCTCGACAACATTCTGCAGAGTTCGACCAAATACTCCATCATCGGCAAGGATCTCAATTACCGCATCCTCTCCTGGAACGAGGGGGCGCGGCTGAACTACGGCTATGCGGAAGAAGAGATCATCGGCATGGATTCGAGTATTCTGCACTCGCCGGAAGATATCCAGGCAGGCGTCGTCGACAGGATGCTGAAGGTGGCCTATGAAAAGGGTCTGGCCGAAGGGGAGTTCCAGCGCGTCCGCAAAGATGGCTCCCGTTTTGTGGCCAGCGTCGTCGTCACCCGCCGAAACGACGCTTCCGGCAATCCGGTCGGTTATCTCCTGATGAGCACCGACATCACGGAAAAGAAGCTGGCCGAGGAAAGGTTGCGTTTTGCGTCCCAGTATGCCCGCAGCCTGATCGAGGCCTCTCTCGACCCGCTGGTCACCATCAGCCCGGAAGGGAAGATCACCGACGTCAACGAGGCGACCGCCAAGGTGACCGGCGTGGAGCGGGACAGGCTGATCGGGGCGGACTTCTCCGACTTCTTCACCGAGCCGGCCAAGGCCCGCGAGGGATACCGGCAGGCCTTCGCCGAGGGGTCGGTCACCGACTACCCCCTGACCATCCGCCACAAGGACGGGCAGCTCACCGACGTTCTCTACAACGCCTCGGTCTACCGCGACGTGCACGGTAACGTGCTCGGGGTGTTCGCCGCGGCGCGCGATGTCACCGCCCAGCGGCAGACCACGCAGTACGCCCGCAGCCTCATCGAGGCATCCCTCGACCCGCTGGTCACCATCAGTCCGGAAGGGAAGATCACCGACGTCAACGAGGCGACCGCGAAAGTGACCGGCGTGCCGCGGGAGCAGCTCATCGGCACCGACTTCTCCGACTACTTCACCGAGCCGGACAAGGCGCGCGAGGGGTATGAGCAGGTCTTCTCGAAGGGGTTCGTCACCGATTATCCGCTGACGATTCGGCACCGCGACGGACGGCTCACCAATGTTCTCTATAACGCCTCCGTTTACCGGGACGCGCAGGGGAACGTCCTGGGCGTGTTCGCTGCGGCCCGCGACGTCACGGCCCAGAGGGAAGCCGAGGCGAAGGTCACCGAGCAGCGCGCCCGTGAAGAACAGCGCGCCCGTGAGCTGGAAAGGCTGGCGGAGCTGGAGCGGTTCCAGAAGCTGACCGTCGGCCGTGAGTTGAAGATGGTCGAGCTGAAGAAAGAGATCGAGGAACTGAAGAGGGAGAACGCGAAGTTTCGGGGGGACTTCCTTACCGAAAAGGCGGGACGATGAGCCTCCAGGGTGTCCAGCCAGATTCCGTGCGCCGATCGCCGACCGAGGCCGAGGAGTACACGAGGGCGATACTCAACATTCTCGAGGATTTCAGCGACGAGAAGACCCGCTTCGAGGACACCCAGCGGGCCATCCTCAACATTCTCGACGACTTCACCGGGGAGAAGGAACGGCTGGAGAAAACCCAGCGGGCCATGCTCAACATCCTCGACGACTTCGATGTGGAGAAATCACGAGCGGAAGCGGGGAGCCAAGCGAAATCCGAGTTCCTGGCCAACATGAGCCATGAGCTGAGGACGCCGCTGAGCGCGATCATCGGTTTCTCGACCATTCTCCAGGAGGAGTCGTCCCACGGGCCGCTCACGGAGACGCAGCGGACCTTTATCGGCTACATCCTCGAGAGCGGCAATCACCTGCTGAGTCTGATCAACGAGATCCTGAATCTCTCCAAGGTGGAGGCCGGCGCGATGGAACTGGAGCCGGGCATTGTCCTCCTGCGCGAGGTTTTCAGGTCCTCGGCGACGATGGTGACGGAAAAGGCCATGAGCCATGGGATCGATCTGCGCTACAGCATCGACCCGGAGGCGGACCGGGAGATCGTCGCCGATGAACGGAAACTGAAGCAGATCATGTACAACCTGCTGAGCAATGCGGTGAAGTTCACCGCGAACGGCGGCTCGGTGGCCGTCGAGGCGAAATGCCGGCAAAACGGGGACGGTCCGGAGAGCATCGAGGTTTCCGTCGAGGACACCGGCATCGGGATTCTGCAAGAAGATATGGGGAAACTCTTCGTCCCCTTCTCCCATATCGAATCGGCCTACAAGAAGGCGCACGGGGGGACCGGCCTCGGCCTCGCCATCACCAGGAAAATGGTCGAACTCCACGGGGGCGAGATCTGGGCGGAGAGCGAATTCGGAAAGGGTAGCCGTTTTTCCTTCACCATTCCGATTAAGGCGGGCGCGCACGGCAACCAGTCGGGAATACGGAAGGATTGATCACTGCATGGCCAGCAAGATCCTCATTGTCGAAGATAATCTGATGAACCGCGCCCTGTTCCGGGTCGTTCTCCTCAGCTACGGGTTCGAGATCGTGGAGGCCGAGAACGGGGCGGAAGGGGTGAAGGCGGCGCGAGAGCAACGGCCCGACCTGATCCTGATGGACCTGCAGATGCCGGTCATGAACGGCTACGAGGCGGCCAAGATCCTGCGGGACGAGCCGACGACCAGCAAGATTCCGCTGGTCGTAGTCACCGCCTTCGCCATGAACGGGGACCGGGAAAAGGTCCTGGCCAGCGGCTTCGATCGTTATATTTCCAAACCCTTCATAGGCGCCGAACTATCGAAGATCATCAGAGAATTGCTCGCAACCGGACAGAGGAGCGAATGAGGATGCAAGCCCCCAAGGACATTGCCGCCCGGCGTTTCCTGCGGCCAGACGGGATCCGCGGTGGGGCTGAGCGATGTACTCGGGGAACTCGCCCGGTCTTCCTCCTGCTCGAGGAGCATATCGACGCAGGTCAAGCAAAACCTGCCCAAAGATCTGCTGGAGATCTGGGAACCGAAGGGGACCGCCTGAGCGGCCGAGCACATTCTGCAAGCGCGGCTGCCAGGAAAGTTCAGGATCGGGTGAAGGTCAAGCCTTCCGCCCGATTCCGTTCGGCAACCGTAGCTCCTGAATCGTTTCGTTCAGCCTTCTGTCGAGGGTCCAGATGGCTGCCCCGGTCAGAATTGCGGACATGAGCAGGTGGATGTCGATGTAGCCGAGTCCTTTGTCAATGAGCCGATGACTCATTCATGATACATATGCGTATGCATCATGAATATGCTTCTGTAAAGCCCCCACTTCTGCCCAGATACCGTGCTTCGCCTGTCAGCTCCCGATCCGCACCTGCCAAGTCCCCCCTGCTTCCTCCCGCACTTCCACCGCCACCGGCAGAAAATCTCGGATCACCTCGATATTGGTCATCGTATGCCGGGTCGGCCGAAGGGTGCGAAAGGCGCCGCCGCCGGCCAGGGCCAGCGGCAACAGCAGCTGGTCGGCCAGATGGCGGCCGACCGGCACGTCGGCGGCGAGATACTCCAGCGCTTCCGCCGCCGCCCGCTCGGCCACCCGTTCGGCCCGTACCCCCCGCTCGCCGAAGCCGGTGAACACCTCCGTTACCTGTTCGCTCGCCACTTCGATCAGCAGGACGTTCCCCGGCCCCGGCGCCGGCGAGATCTCCCGCACCTCCAGGCACTCCTTACCCCAGCCGAGCCGGTCGGCCACCGTGCGCAGCTCCCGTTCGGCGATCTGGCGCGGCAGCTGGGCGACCATCGCGGTGGCCCGCTGGGAGACGATATCGCCTCTCGCCAGCAGCTCCAGAGGGGTGAGGCGCGGCGCCGGGTCGATACGCACCCGCAGGCGGCCGCCGCCGGCCGGATAAAAGCCGGGCTGTTCGAGGATCGCCTCGATGCACGGCCCCATCCGTTCGACCAGGGGGAGAAAGCTGCGTTCGAGAAAGTCGAAAGGGGGGGCGAAGGGGTTGTGGGTCCCCCCCTCCAGCAGCAGTTCGGAGGGGGAGTCGGCGGTCAGCAGCGGCGGGAGCACCGTCTGCAGGACCAGGGTACCGCTGCCGGCGCTGCCGACGGCGAACCGGTGGCGGCCGGCGCGGATCTGCCGTGGCACGAAAGTGAGC
>JACZKF010000501.1 GCA_014860175.1 Desulfuromonadales bacterium
GGTAAGGACCGCCAGCCCGACGTTAAGCAAAGCGCCTCGCTGCATCCCCTGAACCGAATGACGGGCCGTCACATGGGCAATCTCATGCCCCAGCACCGACGCCAGTTGCGCCTCATTCTCCAGCTGCTGCAGCAGACCGCGACTGATGCCGATAAAGCCGCCGGGCAGGGCGAAGGCGTTCGGGGTGCCGTCGTTGACCACCTGAAATTTCCAGGGGAGGTCGGGCCGTTCCGACAAACGCGCCAGCCGCTGGCCGACTTTGTCGACGTAGGCGGCCAGCTGCGGGTCGCCGAGCTCTCCCCCCATCTGCTGCAGCGCCTGGGGAAAGGCCTTCTCACCCAGGGCGACTTCTTCGGCCGGTGAGACCTGCAGCAGGGCCAACTCCTGGCGACCGGTTACCGGATTGACCGCACAACTGGCCAGCAGCACCGCCGCCATCGCCAACCCCACCACCGCTTTGCACCCTGCAGGCACTTTGTTCAGCCATTCTAGCCTGGTCGCTGTCACCTTCAATCTCCCGCGCAAGAGAAAAACTAAATAACAATCCTGTTTATCATTTTGCACTGGCATTGTCATCAGCAATCAAGTAATATTGGCGGGTTTTGGCTACAACTAGCCTTTCACTCTCACCGCAAGGAGCTTTTTTCCGTCTCATGGCTGAAAATATCCGTAACATCGCTATCATCGCCCACGTTGACCACGGCAAGACGACCCTGGTCGATGCCATGCTGCGCCAGTCCGGCCTCTTTCGCGAAAATCAGGTCATCACCGAACGGGTGATGGACAGCAACGACCTGGAAAAAGAGCGCGGCATCACCATCCTCTCCATGAACCTGTCGATTCACATCGGCGAGCTGAAAATCAACATCGTCGACACCCCGGGCCATGCCGACTTCGGCGGCGAGGTCGAGCGGGTGCTGAAGATGGTCGACTCGGTGCTGCTGCTGGTCGATGCCTTCGACGGGCCGATGCCGCAGACCCGCTTCGTGCTGAAAAAATCACTCGACCTGGGGATCAGGCCGATCGTCGTCATCAATAAAATCGACCGCCCCGGCGCCCGCCCTGAGTGGTCGGTCGACCAGGTTTTCGACCTGTTCTGCGAACTGAACGCCGATGAGAACCAGCTCGACTTTCCGGTGATCTACGCCAGCGCCAAGCAGGGGTACGCCAAGCGCACTCTGGACGAGCCGGCGGTCGGCATGCAGCCGCTGTTCGAAATGATCCGCGAGCGCGTGGCGCCGCCGGTGGTCGACCCGGACGGGCCGTTCCAGATGCTGGTGGCCAATATCGACTACAACGAGTACATCGGCCGCATCGCCACCGGCAAGATCTTCTCCGGCAAAGTGAAGACCGGCGAGACGATAGCCCTGGTGCAGCGCGACGGCAAGCTCAGCAAAGGGCGCATCAGCAAGCTGCTGGGGTATGAAGGGCTCAAGCAGGTCGAGGTGACCGAGGCGTTTGCCGGTGACATCATCAGCGTCGCCGGCTTCGAAGAGGTCGGCATCGGCGAGACGCTGGCCGACGCCGCCAACCCGGTGGCGATCCCCTACGTCTCCATCGACGAGCCGACCCTGTCGATGAACTTCATGGTCAACACCTCCCCTTTCGCCGGTCGCGAAGGGAAGCTCGTCACCTCGCGCAATATCCGCGAGCGATTGACGCGCGAACTGCGCACCAACGTCTCCTTGCGGGTCGAGGAGACCGACAATACCGATACCTTCCAGGTCTCTGGCCGCGGCGAGCTGCACCTGTCGATCCTGATCGAGAACATGCGTCGTGAAGGCTACGAGCTGGCGGTTTCCAAACCGCAGGTCATCTATCGCGAGATCGATGGCGTGCGCTGCGAGCCGATGGAATATCTGGTCGTCGACGTCCCGGAGGACTACCAGGGGACGGTGATTGAAAAACTCGGGCCGCGCAAGGCCGAGATGGTCTCCCTGCACCAGATGGACGGCATCAACCGGCTCGAGTTCATCATCCCGGCGCGGGGGCTGATCGGTTTTCGCACCGAGTTTCTGACCGACACCCGCGGCACCGGGGTAATGACCCACACCTTCCACGAGTATGCCCCCTACAAAGGGGACATCAGCGGGCGCAAAAACGGGGTGCTGATCGCCATTGAGACGGGGGTGACGGTCGCCTACTCCCTCTTCAACCTGCAGGACCGCGGCACCTTGTTTGTCAATCCCGGCACCGAAATTTACGAGGGGATGATCATCGGCCAGCACTCCAAAGACAACGACCTGGTCGTCAACTCCAGCCGGGAGAAGAAACTGACCAACGTCCGCGCCTCCGGCACCGACGAGGCGATCCGCCTCATCCCGCCGCGGCTGCTGACTCTGGAGCAGGCGCTGGAATACATCGCTGAGGATGAACTGGTCGAGGTCACCCCCAAGTCGATCCGCCTGCGCAAAAAATATCTCGACCCGAACGACCGCAAGCGCTCCGAGAAAAAAACCAAGTAACCCTGGATCTCCCCTTTGGACCCTGACCCCGGCTTTGGCCGGGGTTTTTTTGTTTCTGCGGGGCTCCGGGTTGCGGCTTCCGGTGCAAAGGGCAGTGCGGCTTCGGCACGACCCATTCTCGCCCGGGTCTCGACCGGCCGCAGCCGGTATAAACAAACGGTATACCCAATAAAACAGCAACTGATTTAACATTCTGTTTTAAAACGCTTTTTTTCGTCTTTGCGGTTGCAATCACGATCCGCAAGGTCTATACTTCGTACAATCTTGGGATAAATACCCACATCACTCACGAAGAAGAAGGAGAAGAACATGAAATGCCCCGTTTGCGGGAACCGTCACCAGATCGAGATCGACACCCATTCGGAGGGTTTTGTCGAGAACCTGCAGGAGTGTGGTCATTGCGGCGCCGTCTGGACACGCAAAGGGGAGCAAGAAATCGTTCTCTACCAAACTCCCCAGGCGGCTAACTACCGCTGATCCACACACTTTTCACGGCCGTCGCTGCCAACCCGGGAGCGGCGGCCGGTCTCCGATTACGGGCTGCCACCCCCTGCCGGGCCACCAACTTCCTGCTTTCTCCTCTCCTACGCCCTTGAAAAACGAAGCGCTTCGGACTATATTGTGCCGGGCTTCGCCCTTTGTATTCAGGTGATTCAGGAGGCAGTGTGGAAAAAGTGCTCAACGCCCATGAACAGAACGTTCTCCTGGCCATTGCCCGGCAGGCGATCGAAACCCATGTCCGTACCGGCAATCCCTATATCGAGCCGCGCGAGGAGATGGCCCTGAACCGGCGCAACGGCTGCTTTGTTACCATCAAGCAACGCGGCCAGCTGCGCGGGTGCATCGGCAACTTTCAATCGGAACACCCCCTGTTTCGCGAAGTCGCTGAAATGGCGGTCGCCTCGGCGACCAAAGACCCTCGCTTCTATCCGATGAAAGAGGAGGATCTTACCGAGTTCGCCCTCGAAATCTCCGTCCTCTCCCCCCTGCGGAAGATCGACAACATCCAGGAGATCGAAGTCGGGCGAGACGGTATTTACCTGGAGAAGGGTTTTTATCGCGGCGTCCTGCTCCCGCAGGTGGCCATCGAACACGGCTGGGACCGGGAGACCTTCCTCAAGCAGACCTGCCTGAAAGCGGGACTGCCGACCAACGCCTGGAACTCCGAGGATGCCGAGATCTACGTCTTCAACGCCCAGATCTTCGGCGGCGCCTGACGCAGGCAGGCACCCTTCTTACCAGCAAACAGACCCCGGGGCGCCGCCCCGGGGTCTTTCCTTTTTCGCGACGGTTCACCTCGATCGGTCTCCCTGCCTCCGTTTTGACAATCGCTCCCCCGGTGATAGCTTTTAATAAGAAAAAGCTGGATTAAATACGCGGCCGCAGCTCGGCTGGCGGCCCGACGTGAAGGAAGGAATGCCGTCATGTGGAACGCTCTGATCAGAACTGAAAACGATCTCGCCGCTCTGGTACTACGGTTGTTTCTTGGGGTGGTCTTCTTCCCCCATGGCGCCCAGAAGCTTCTGGGCTGGTTCGGCGGCCACGGTTTCGCCGGCACCATGAACTATCTCACCTCCGCCCAGGGGCTCCCCTGGCTGATCGCCTTGCTGGTGATCGTGGCCGAGTTTTTCGGGGCGCTTGCCCTGATCGCCGGCTTTCTTACCCGTGTGGCAGCCTTCGGCATCGGCGCCGTCATGGTCGGGGCGATCGCCATGGTGCACTGGCAGCACGGATTCTTCATGAACTGGTCCGGCCAGCAAGCCGGAGAGGGGTTTGAATTTCACCTCCTGGCCATCGGCATGGCCATCGCCCTGATGATCCGCGGCGGGGGCGCCGCCTCCGTCGACCGGGCGCTGGCACGGAAATAGGGTAGAATCGCAAGAATCAGTCCCGGGTCGGAACCCCGATCTTGGATCTTGGATCTATTGATTGGACCCGAGACCTTTTCCCCAGGAGCCCTCTCATGATCACCCTTTGCCCCTCGGCCGAGCGCGGCCATTTTCGCTCGGAATGGCTCGACAGCCGGCACACTTTCAGCTTCGACACCTACTACGACCCGCAGCAGATGGGGTTTCGGGCCCTGCGGGTGATCAACGAGGACTGGGTGCAACCCGGGCACGGTTTCCCCCTGCACCGCCACCAGGACATGGAGATCCTGACCTTCGTCATTGAAGGCGAACTCCGGCACCAGGACGACCAGGGGAACAGCGGCGTCATCGGTCCCTGCCAGTTGCAGCGGATGACCGCCGGCACCGGCATCCGGCACAGCGAGGCCAATCCATCACAGGAGCAGGTGGTCCATCTGCTGCAGATCTGGATCCACCCCGAGCGCACTGGCCTCACCCCCGGTTACGAGCAGAAGAGCTTCCCCGGCGACGCGCACCGGGGGCTGCGCCTCCTCGCTTCCCCGGATGGGAGGGACGGATCGGCGCTTATTCACCGGGACGTCCGTCTTTACGCAGGCACCCTGGAAGCCGGCGCCATCCTGGAACAGCCGCTGGCCCCCGGCCGCCACGCCTGGCTGCAGATGCTCGGCGGTATGCTCACCCTCGCCGGGCACCGCCTGCAGACGGGGGACGGGGCGGCGGTCAGCGACGAAACGATGCTGCGCCTGCAGGCGCGGGAGAACGCCTCCTTCCTGCTCTTCGATCTCGATTAACTCTGCCAGGAAGGGGTAAGTGGAGGGATGCGGATCCGGATCATTTCCACCGGCGGCACCATCGACAAGATCTATTTCGACCGACTGAGCGAATTCCAGATCGGCGAGCCGCAGACCGGCGAGGTGCTGCGCGAGGCCCATGTCGCCTTCGACTACCTGGTCGAGCCGCTGCTGCGCAAGGACAGTCTCGATCTCACCGACGAAGATCGCCGCCTGATCCGCCGGGCGGCGATCGCCGCCCCCGAGCGCCACCTGCTCATCACCCACGGCACCGACACCATGATCGAAACCGCCCGCGCCCTGGCCGGGATCCCAGGGAAAGTGATCGTCCTCACCGGCGCCCTGCAGCCGGCCCGCTTCCGACCGGATCCGTTATCGGTTCGGTACGATGACCGCTCTCCCCGCCAGGGTCCCGGCGCGCAGGTCGCGGTAGGCCTCGTGCGCCCGCTCGAGCGGATAGTAGGCGTTGTGGCTGCGGATCTGGCCACGCTCCG
>JACZKF010000502.1 GCA_014860175.1 Desulfuromonadales bacterium
GGCCGTTGATCACCGGCACTGCGGCGTGGCGGGCGAACTCGTCGACGATCTGCTGCCCGTAGGTGCGGATCATCACGCCGTCACAGTAGCGGGAGATGGTGCGGGCGGTGTCCTGGATCGGCTCGCCGCGCCCCATCTGGGAGGTACCGGCCGCGATGAACAGCGGCTGCCCCCCCAACTGGTAGACCCCGACTTCGAAGGATATGCGGGTGCGGGTCGACGATTTTTCAAAAATGAGGGCGACGCTCTTCCCCTCCAGCAACCGGTGCGCCTCGCCGCGCTTCTGCGTGGCCTTGAGCTCACGGGTCAGCTCGAACATCGTCTCCAGTTCGGCCTTGCTCCAGTCGGACAGTTTCAGAAAGTCTCTCTTCACCAGCATCTCCTGAATTAACTCAAAACTCAGAACTCAAAACTCAAAACTGCCGTTTCAGATTTCGGCCAGAATCCTCTCCAGGATGCCGATCATCTCATCGATCTGCTCCCGGGTGACGACCAGCGGCGGGACGAAGCGCAGCACCGTATCGTGGGTGCAGTTGAGCAGAACTCCCCGTGCGTGCCCCTGGTTGACGATCTCGGCGCCGGGGATGGTCAGATTCAGACCGACCATCAGGCCGATACCGCGCACCTCGCGCACGCAGGGGAAGCGCTGCAGGGAGGCGAGCCGCTCCTGCAGGTAGCTCCCCATCGCCTGCGCCCGCTCGAGCAGCCCCTCCTCAAGGATGGCCCGCACCGCCGCCAGGGCGGCGGTGGTCATCAGCGGGTTGCCGCCGAAGGTGGAGCCGTGGGTGCCGGGGGTGAAGGCGGCGGCGACTTCCGCCCGCGCCAGCATGGTGCCGATCGGTGCGCCGCCGGCCAGCGCCTTGGCCAGGGTCATGATATCCGGGGCGATGTCGAAGTGCTCGTGGGCGAAGAGTTTGCCGGTGCGCCCCAGCCCGGTCTGCACCTCGTCGAAAATCAGCAGCAGCTGCCGCTCGTCACACAGCTGGCGAACTCCCCGCATATAATCGACGGAAGGGACGTTGATTCCCCCTTCGCCCTGAATCGGCTCCAGCAACACGGCGCAGGTCTGCGGCCCGACGGTCGCCCTCAGCGCCTCGAGGTCGTTGAACGGGACATGCTTGAAGCCGTGCAGCAGCGGATCGAAGAAGCGCTGCACCTTCTCCTGCCCGGTGGCCGAGACGGTGGCCATGGTGCGGCCGTGGAACGAGTCGGCGGCGGTGATGATCTCGTAGCGCTCGGCGCCGTACTTCTCGCGGCTGAACTTGCGCGCCAGTTTGATCGCCGCCTCGTTCGCCTCGGCGCCGGAGTTGCAGAAAAAGGCCTGGTCGGCGAAGCAGAGGCTGCACAGCAGCTCCGCCAACTCGATCTGGCTCGGGACATGGTAGTAGTTGGAGCAGTGGATCAGGTTGGCGGCCTGCTGTTGCAGGGCTGCCACCACCTTGGGATGACAGTGGCCAAGATTGTTGACCGCCACCCCGGCGAGAAAATCGAGATAGCGCCGGCCATCGGCATCCCACAGCTCGCACCCCTGCCCCCGCACCGGCACGATCGGGTAACGGCCATAAGTTTTCATGATGACCCGGTCGGCCCGGGCGATCCACTCTTGCGACAGACTCATGTTGACACCTTCTCCAGAACGATTTCCGTACCGATCCCTTTGTCGGTGAAAATCTCCAGCAGCACCGCATGTTCGACCCGGCCATCGATGATATGGGCCTTTTTCACCCCACCCACGAGCGCTTCGGCGCAGCACTCGACCTTGGGGATCATGCCGCCGACGATCGCCTCCTGGTGAATCAGGCGATGCATTTCCGCCACTGAGATGCTGGAGAGGAGATTCCCGTCTTTTCCTTTGACCCCCTGCACGTCGGTCAGCAGGATCAGCTTCTCGGCCCCCAGCGCCGCCGCGACCCGGCCGGCGACGACGTCGGCGTTGATGTTGTAGCTCTCCCCGTCGGGACCGACCCCGACCGGAGCGATCACCGGGGTGAATCTCCCCGTCTCCAGGGTCCGGATCAACTCCTGATTGACCCGGACCACGTCGCCGACGAAGCCGAGATCGACCATCTCGACCTGGCCGTTGTCGCCGGTGACTTCCTGCAGCAGTTTCTTGCTCAGCAGCAGTTCGCCATCCTTGCCGCACAGGCCGACGGCCCGGCCGCCGTGGCGATTGAGCAGGCCGACCACCTCCTTGTTGACCTGACCGACCAGGACCATCTCCACCACCGCCATGGTCTGGGCATCGGTGACCCGCATGCCGCGCACGAACTCGGAGACGATGCCGTAGCGTTTGAGGGTTTCATTGATCTGGGGACCGCCGCCGTGGACGATCACCGGGTTGAGACCGATATATTTGAGCAGGACGATGTCCTGGGCGAACGACTCCTTCAACTGCTCGTCGGCCATGGCATGGCCACCGTACTTGATCACAATCGTCTTGTTGGCGAAGCGCTTGATGTAGGGGAGCGCCTCCATCAGTACTTTCGCTTTGTTGATCAGTTCCTGCATCTGGAAAACCCCAAAGGCGTAATAAGTGATGTGTAATAGGTGATGCGCTGCAAATCGCATCTCACTCATCACACATCACGCAGTTGCATTACAAGATGAACCGCGACAGATCTTCGTTCTGGGCGATATCGGCCAGGCGCTCGCGAACGTAGGCGGCGTCGATGGTGAGATGTTTGTCGCGGCGCTCGGAGGCGTCGAAGGAGAGGTCCTCCAGCATCTTTTCCAGGACGGTATGCAGCCGCCGGGCACCGATGTTTTCGGTGCGCTCGTTGACCAGGGCGGCGGTGCGGGCGATCTCGTGCACGGCATCGTCGGTGAAGGTGAGCTCGATCTCTTCGGTAGCCATCAAGGCGCAGTACTGGCGGATCAGGGCATTTTTCGGTTCGGTCAGAATGCGCACGAAATCGTCTTCGCCAAGGCTCTCCAGTTCGACCCGGATCGGAAAGCGCCCTTGCAGCTCCGGGATCAGGTCCGAGGGCTTGGAGACGTGAAAGGCGCCGGCGGCGATGAATAAAACGTGGTCGGTCTTGACCGGGCCGTATTTGGTATTCACCGTGCTCCCCTCGACGATCGGCAGGATGTCGCGCTGCACCCCCTCGCGGGAGACCTCCGGGCCGTGCCCCCCTTCGCGGCTGGCGATCTTGTCGATCTCATCGATGAAGATGATGCCGTTCTGCTCGGTCCGCTCGCGGGCCAAGGCGTGCACCTTTTCCATGTCGACCAGCTTCTCCGCCTCGATGCCGATCAGCATCTCCCGCGCTTCGGGGATCTTCAGGCGCCGCACTTTGGTCTTTTTGGGGAAGAGATTGCCGAACATCTCCTTCATGTTGATCCCCATCTCCTCGGTCCCCTGAGGGGTGAAGATCTCCATCATCGGCATCTTCGTCTCCTGGGTTTCGAGCTCCACGTAGCGCTCGTCGAGGGCCCCCTGGCGCAGCAGTTTGCGCAACTTGTCGCGGGAGCTCTCCTTCCCCTCGGCCTCTCCCGCGAGTTCGGTCGCCATCGGGCTCCCCGGCAGCAGCAGGTCGAGGAGGCGCTCCTCGGCCAACTGCTCGGCCTTGACCCGCATCGCCTGCGCTTCCTCTTCCTTGACCATGATGATGGCCAGCTCCAGCAGGTCGCGCACCATGCTCTCGACGTCGCGGCCGACATAGCCGACCTCGGTGAACTTGCTCGCCTCGACCTTGACGAAGGGGGCCTGGGCGAGTTTGGCCAGGCGGCGGGCGATTTCGGTTTTGCCGACGCCGGTCGGGCCGATCATGATGGTGTTTTTCGGTGCGATCTCGTCGCGCAGATCGCCGGCGACCTGCTGGCGGCGCCAGCGATTGCGCAGGGCGATGGCCACCGCTCGCTTGGCTGCCCGCTGGCCGACGATGTAACGGTCGAGCTCGGAGACGATTTCTCTCGGGGTAAAGCTGTTCACGGCAAGGCCTCCACCAGAATCTGCTCGTTGGTGTAGATGCAGATGCCGGCGGCGATCCGCATCGCCTCTTCGGCGATCTGCCGCGCCGGCAGCGGCGAGTGGGTCAGCAGGGCGCGAGCGGCGGCCAGAGCGTAAGGGCCGCCGGAGCCGATGGCGGCGACCCCGTCGTCCGGTTCAATGACATCCCCGGCCCCGGAAATGACCAGAGTATTCTCCTTGTCAGCCACCAGCAGCAGCGCCTCCAGGCGACGCAGGATGCGGTCGGTGCGCCAGTCTTTGGCCAACATGACCGCCGCCCGCGGCAGATTGCCGCGAAACTCCTGCAGCTTGGCGTCGAACTTCTCAAACAGGGTGAAGGCGTCGGCGGTGCTGCCGGCGAAGCCGGCCAGGACCTGATTGTCGTACAGGCGACGGATTTTGCGGGCGGTATGTTTCATCACCGTGTTGCCCATCGTCACCTGACCGTCGCCGGCTATGGCAACCTCGCCCTCGCGGCGGATACAGATAATGGTCGTTCCGTGGAACATGGCCCTCTTCCGCGTTGAAGAAGAAAAATGAAAGAAAAAATATATAGCATAGATAGGGCGACGGCAAAAGAAAATTGCCGTGTTTCCCCTGGCTCTTCGGCCCTGGTCGACACAGCATCTGAATCGTGCCGGTGCTACTGGCGAGGAAGGAGAATGGTGGCCATGGTCCCAACTCCGGGTTCACTCTCCATCTTTAAGGTGCCGCCGTGCATCTGCACAAAATGCCGGGCATAGTAGAGGCCCAGGCCGAAGCCGCGCACCTGGCCGGTGTGGGAGGGGTCGACCTGGTAAAATTTTTCAAATATTTTAGGCAGTTCCTCGCGGGGAATGCCCTTTCCGGTGTCACGCACGACCAGCTGGATCGCCTCCGGCAGCACGGTCGCTGTCACCTCGATTTCCCCGCCGCGGGGGGTGAACTTGACGGAGTTGTCGAGCAGCGCCTGCAGGGCGAAGCTGAAGCGCTGGCGGTCGAGGGGGATCGCGGGGCAATCGACCTCCAGGTGGTCTGTCAGACAGACTCCTTTTTGCACCGCCAGGTTGCGTTTCTCGATCACCATCGCCCGTACCGCCTCCAGGGGCTTTTCCAGAGTGAAGCGTGGCGGCCCGTCCTGCAGGATGATCTGACTGTAGTTGAGCAGATCCTGGATCAAGGCGTTGAGGTAGTCCGATTCTTCCAGAATCAGCGCCATCGTCTGGCGAAAATGCGGGTCGGTCGGGTCGTCGAATCCCTGGGCAAGATTCTGGACGAACAGGGAGATAGCGGTGATCGGTGTCTTGAGCTTGTGGGAGACCAGGCCGAGGAAGTCGGATTTGAGTCGGTCGAGGCGCTTTAGCTGCAGCAACTCCTCTTTCAGCGCCTTGCGCTCCAGCACCTTCTGAATCGTGGTCCGAAGCTGCAGCAGGTTGATCGGCTTGCTGATGAAGTCGTCCGCCGCCGCCTTCAGCGCCCGCAGGATGATATCCTTCTCGGCGAAACCGGTCATGATCACGACCGCCTGGTTCGGTTCGTGCTCCTTGACCGTCTTGAGCAGCTCGAGGCCATTGAGTCCCGGCATCATGACGTCGGTCAGGATCAGGTCGACCCTCTCCTGCTGCAGCCGCTGCAGAGCTTCGGCGCCGCTCCCCGCCTGCAGGATCTGGTACTCCTGCAGAGCGCGGGCGCACAGGTCGCGGATGATCGGCTCATCGTCAACCACCAGGATGATCGGTTTTTTCTTCTCCTGCCGCAACTGCGGCCTGCCCAACTGAAGTTGCACCGGACCCCTTTTTCTGCCAGAGGCAGAACTTGCTGGCGCTTAGTCGCCCATGATACCGGCAACCAGGGGGTCGACCGCCGCCAGCGCCTGATCGAGATGCTCCGGTTGGGTCCCCCCGGCTTGCGCCAGATCGGGTCGCCCCCCCCCCTTGCCGCCGACGATCGCCGCCAGCTCCTGGACCAGCCGGCCGGCCGGCAGCTTACCATGGAGGTCGCGGGTGACCGCCACCAGCAGGTTGGCCTTCCCCTCGACGGCGCTGGCGAGAACGATCACGCCGGAGGCGAGCCGCTCGCGCAGTTGATCGGCGAGCTCGCGCAGCCCCTTGCCATCCAGACCATCGACCCGCACGGCGAGCAGCGGCACGCCGGCGACCTGGCGCAGCTGCTCCAGCAACTCCCCGGCCCGACCGGCGGTAAGCCGGCTCTGCAGCGACTCGACCTCGCGCTCGAGCTCCTTTTGCCGCTCCAGCAGCTTGTGCAGTCGCACCTCCAGCTGGGTGCGGTCGCTCTTCAGGGTGCCGGCCAGCCGGTCGAGAGTCTCTTCCTCTTTCTGCACCCATTCCAGGGCCCGCTCGCCGGTAACCGCTTCGATGCGGCGCACCCCGGCGGCAATCCCGGTCTCCTGGACGATTTTGAACAGCCCGATGTCGCCGGCGGCATGGACGTGGGTGCCGCCGCAAAGCTCCATGCTGAAGTCGCCCACCTGAACGACCCGCACCCGATCCGCGTACTTCTCCCCGAACAGGGCGGTGGCGCCGGCAGAAATGGCGGTCTCGGTGGCCATCTCCTCGGTATGCACCGGCCGGTTGTCGCGGATGCGGCGATTGACTTCGCGCTCCACCCGGACGATTTCGGCCTGGTTCATCGGTGCAAAGTGGGTGAAGTCAAAGCGCAGCCGGTCGGGGGAGACGAGCGATCCGGCCTGTTTGACATGGTCGCCGAGCACCTGGTGGAGAACCGCCTGCAGGATATGGGTGGCGGTGTGATTGAGGGCGGTCGCCTGGCGCGAGGCGTCATTGACCGCCAATTCCGCCTCTTCTGCGGCCATCAGGATCCCCTCGACAACTTCCCCCTGGTGGACGATCAGGTCGGGGAAGGGGCGGCGGGTGTCATCGATCCGCACTCGGGCCGTGCCGGTGCGGATTTCCCCGCGATCGCCGACTTGCCCCCCCGATTCGCCGTAGAAAGGGGTGACCGAGGTGACCAGTTCGACCTTGGCGCCGGGGTGTGCTTCGGTCACCGGCTCCCCGCCGTGCAAAATGGCCAGGATCGACCCCCGGTCTGTCAACGCCTGGTAGCCGGTGAAGGCGCTTTGCAGGCCGTCTTCGCGCAGCCGCTTGTAGGTGGCGCTGACCGCCTCCTCGCCGGAGCCCTTCCAGTGCTCCCGGGCCTGCTGCCGTTGGCGTTCCATGCAGCGCTCGAAGCCGGTCTCATCCAGAGTGAACCCTTCGCCGCCAACGATGTCAGCAGTCAGGTCGGTGGGAAAGCCAAAGGTGTCGTACAGGCGAAAGACCACGTCGCCGGGGATAGTCTCTTCTGCCTGCTCCTTCAGCCGGGCCATCTCTTCCTGGAGCATCCCCAGCCCGCGGTCGAGAGTTTCGGCAAAGCGCTCCTCTTCGGCGCGAATCACCTTGCGGATGAAGTTTTCCCGGTCGAGCAGCTCGGGGAAGGCGCCGCCGAGAATCGACTTGACCGCATCGACCATCCGGTAGAGGACCGGCTCGGTGAAGCCGAGCATCTTGGCATGGCGCGCTCCCCGGCGCATGATGCGGCGCAGCACGTAGCCGCGCCCCTCGTTGCTCGGCAGCACGCCGTCGCAGATGAGAAAAGTGATGGCCCGGGCGTGGTCGGCAATGACTCGCATCGACACGTCATCTTTGGCCTGCGCGCGGTAGCGCTTGCCGGAGAGCTCCTCGACGTGGCGGATGATCCCTTGCAGCAGGTCGGTGTCGTAGTTGGAGGTCACCCCCTGGATGACGGTGGTAATCCTCTCCAGCCCCATGCCGGTGTCGACGGACGGTTTGGGCAGAGGAGTCAGGGTGCCGTCGGCGCTGCGGTCGAACTGCATGAAGACGTTGTTCCAGATCTCCATGTAGCGGTCGCAGTCGCAGCCGACGGTGCAGTCGGGGAGACCGCAGCCGACGCCAGGGCCGTTGTCCCAGAAGATCTCGCTGCAGGGGCCGCAGGGGCCGGTATCCCCCATCGACCAGAAGTTGTCCTTCTCGCCAAAGCGGAAGATGCGTTCCCGGGCGACCCCTTCCTGATGGTGCCAGATGTCGGCTGCCTCGTCATCGTCGGTAAAGACCGAGACGTACAGGCGACTTTTGTCCAGTCCCAGGTCGACGGTGAGAAATTCCCAGGCGTAGGCGATCGCCTCTTTCTTGAAATAGTCGCCGAAGGAGAAGTTCCCCAGCATTTCGAAGAAAGTGTGGTGGCGGGCGGTGCGACCGACATTTTCCAGGTCGTTGTTCTTGCCACCGGCGCGCACGCATTTCTGGGAGGAGGCGGCTCGCACGTAATCGCGCTTCTCCCGCCCAAGGAAAAGATCCTTGAACTGGTTCATCCCGGCGTTGGTAAACAGCAACGTCGGATCGTTGTGCGGGATGAGGGGAGAGGAGGCCACGACAGTGTGCCCCCGCTCTTCGAAGAAGCGAAGAAATCGGTTGCGGATCTGGTTACCGGTGAGCATGTGCGTTCAGTCGTCCTCTCTTCCATGCAGAATGTTCATGACCCCGGACAGGGGAAACCCCCGGCGGAGAAAATAGTGCACCACCCGTCGCCGTTGCCGGTCATCGGCGGCGGCGAAGCAAAAATCGGGGAAATGCCGCTCCAGCAGCGACCTCAGCACTTCCCCCTCGGTCGCAGCGCCGCTGGCCTCGGCCACCGCCGCGCGCGCCAGCTCTTCGGGGACGCCCCGCAGGCGGAGATCATGCACCGCCTTCTCGCCTACCGCGCGTCCGTCACGCCGCAAAATCCGCGCCCGTTCCCGGGCAAAATGCGCATCGTCCAGATAGCCGAAGTCCCGGCAGCGCTCCAGGGCGGTGGCGATCGCCTCTTCGGCAAAGCCCCGCTGTCGCAGTCGCTCCGCCAGCTCGACGGTGGTGCGATCACGCACCGCCAGCAGACGCAGGGCGGCGGCCATCAGGGAATCGGCGGTCAATGTCCTCCGTCCTCGGCCTCGTGCTTCTCGAAATCCTCCCAGGAGAGATCGGAGGTGGAGGAGATTCCAGAGACCTTGAGCTTGAAATCATCCGGGTTGGAACACTGGCGCAGCGCCTCCTCGAAGGTGATCTCCTGCCGTTTGAGCAGCCCCATCAGCGACTGGTCGAAACTCTGCATGCCGTAGGAGACATACCCCTGCTGGATGGCGTCGCGCAGCAGTTTGGTTTTTTCCTTGTCGTCGATCAGTTCGCGGGTCCGGGCGGTGGAGATCATCACCTCCACTGCCGGCACCCGCCCCTTGCCGTCGGCCCGGGGGACCAGCCGCTGTGAGATGACCGCCCGCAGTACGCCGGAGAGCTGAGCCCGGATCTGACGCTGATGGTGCGGGGCAAAGACGCCGATGATGCGGTTGATCGATTCGGAGGCGTCGATAGTGTGCAGCGTGGAGAGGACCAGGTGCCCGGTTTCGGCCGCGTGCAAGGCGGTTTCGATGGTTTCCGCATCGCGCCTCTCGCCGACCAGGATGACATCCGGGTCCTGCCGCAATGCGCTTTTCAAGGCGACGGAGTATTTGTCGGTATCCGAACCGATCTCCCGCTGGTTGATGATCCCCTTTTTGTCCCGGTGCAGATACTCGATCGGGTCTTCGATGGTGACGATATGCACTGGCCGGTTGATGTTGATGAAGTCGAGGATCGCCGCCAAAGTGGTCGATTTCCCCGAACCGGTGGCGCCGCTCACCAGCACCAGGCCGCGCTGCTCCAGGGCGATCTTCTTGATCACCGGCGGCAGCAGCAGTTCGTCCACCCCCTTGATCTCGAAGGGGATGACCCGAAAGACCATGGAGATCGAACCGCGCTGGGAGAAGACGTTGACCCGGAAGCGGCCGAGTCCCGGCACGCCATAAGCGGTGTCGATTTCGTGAATCTCCTCGAAGCGCTGCCGCTGGCGTTCATTCATGATGTCGGCGGCAAACTGCCGGGTGGTTTCCGGGCCCAGGCGCGGAGCCTTCGGCAGCGGGCGTAAAATGCCGTCGATGCGGTAGATGGGCGGCAGCCCGGCTTTGAGATGGATATCCGAGGCCCGGGACTTGAGGGCGACGGCGAGGATCTCATTCAACTCCATGCGCTAACCCTTCTCGGCCGCCACAGCGGTCTTCAGCCCAACGTGCAGGAGGAGCTTTTCTTCGATGGTCCGGGCCGTCTCCGGGTGCTCGAGCAGGAACTGTTTGGCATTTTCCCGCCCCTGGCCGATGCGTTCGCCGCCAAAGGAATACCAGGCGCCACTTTTTTCGATGATGCCGCTGTCGGAGCCGAGATCGATCAGGTCGCCGACGCGGCTGATGCCGGTGCCGTACATGATATCGAATTCGGCCTCCTTGAAGGGGGGAGCGACCTTGTTCTTCACCACCTTGACCCGGGTGCGATTGCCGACGACGTCCTGCCCCTGCTTGAGAGAGGCGGTCTTGCGGATATCCATGCGCACCGAGGCGTAAAACTTGAGGGCGTTGCCGCCGGTAGTGGTCTCCGGATTGCCGAACATCACCCCGATCTTCATCCGGATCTGGTTGATGAAGATAACGCAGCAGTTGGATTTGCTGATGGTGCCGGTGAGTTTGCGCAGAGCCTGCGACATCAGGCGGGCCTGCAGTCCCATATGGGAGTCGCCCATCTCCCCCTCGATCTCCGCTTTCGGGACCAGGGCCGCCACCGAATCGACCACCAGCACGTCGATGGCGCCGCTGCGCACCAGCACTTCGGTGATCTCCAGGGCCTGCTCGCCGGTGTCGGGCTGGGAGACCAGCAAGTCATCGGTTTTCACCCCGAGCTTGCGGGCGTAATGGATGTCCAGGGCGTGCTCGGCATCGATGAAGGCGGCGATCCCCCCCTTTTTCTGGGCTTCGGCAATAATATGCAGGGTCAGGGTGGTCTTGCCCGACGATTCCGGACCGAATATTTCGATGACGCGGCCGCGCGGCACCCCTCCGACCCCGAGGGCGATGTCCAGAGCCAGCGAACCGGTGGAGATCGACTGGATATCGGGCAGGATCGCGTCCTCGCCCAGTCGCATGATACTCCCTTTGCCGAACTGTTTTTCGATCTGCCCCATGGCCAGGTCGATGGCCCGGGCGCGATTATTTTCGGTCATGCGTAAACCTCCGGTTCATGGTGAAAGACGGCGAGGCGAGGGGGCCTCTCAGCCGAGCAGCGCGGTTTTTCTGGGCAGATGAAGGGCGCCGGACGGCTGCAGTCGGCTCTCGAAAAGAACGAGGCGTTCTACCTCCAAAGTGCCATAGGCCCGCTCGTGGTACCGCTCGAGCACGGTGCGGGCTCCCGGCAGCGGTCCGCGGCTGCGCCCCAGCGTCAGATGGGGGGAGAAGGAGCGGTCCTCGCCAGGAAAGCCGACCCGTTCCAGACTTTGGTCGAGGGTCGAATACAACTCCAGCAAAGGCTGGCAATCGGTGATCCCCAACCAGATCACCCGCGGTCGGGCGGGGGAGGGAAAGGCGCCGACACCGGTAACCGTTACCTGGAAAGGAGAATGCAGGCGACCTACCGATAGCATAACTTCCCCTATCTTTTCAAGGGATTCTTCCGGCAGGTCGGGGAAGAAGCGCAGGGTCAGGTGCATTGCCTCCGGCCGGACCCAGCGGACGCCCGGAAGCTTCGCCTGCAGATGGCGGCACAGCTCTTGGGCCTGCCGCACCAGTTCGGCGGGAAGAGGGACGGCCAGAAAGGCTCTAAGGGAGGGCATTGGGTTCCTCCAGGGCGATGCCCGTCGCCGGCCCCAGCGGCAGCAGGATATGAAAAGCACTGCCCCCCCCCTGGCTGGCGCCGGCGCTGTCGACCCAGACCATGCCGCCGTGCGCCTCGACCATCCCCTTGACCAGCGTCAGGCCGAGTCCCACCCCCTTGCCGCCAAAGCGGGTACGGGAGGTCGAATGACTGGAAATGTCGCCGATTTCGGTAAACTTCTCGAAGACGCGGATCTGGTCTTGCGGATCGATGCCGACGCCATTGTCGCAGATGGAGATCTGCAGCAGGTCGCCGGTCGGGCGAGCGGTGAAGAATCCGGGAGAGAAGGTGTGCAGCCGCTTCTCCAGGCGGTGCAGCTCCTTGCGGGTCTGCACGCAGGTGCGGATGGCGATCCAGCCCCCTTCGGGGGTGAACTTGACGGCATTCTCCAATAGCCGCCGGAAGGTCCGCTTGAGGTGAAAAGGATCTCCATACAGGCCGGGTACCCGGAGGTGCGAACCGAGGTCGAGGGAGAGTTGACGCTCGGCCAGAATCGGCATGAACTCCTGGGCAACCTCCTGCAGCAGGTGGGGCAAATTGATCTCCTCCCGGGCCAGATAGAGGCTGCGGGATTCGATTCGAGCCACCTCCAGCAGATCCTCGACAATGGTCTGCAGCCGTTTCCCCCCCTCGTAGACGGCATCGAGAACGCGCGCCTCCCCCTCTTGCAGGCGGTTGCCAAGCTGCACCGTCAACAGCTCGCTCCCTGAAAGGATGTAGGTCAGTGGGGTGCGTAACTCATGGGAGGCGAGGGCGAGGAAGTTGCTTTTCATCCGATCGATCTGGGCCAAGGCCCGATTCGCTTCTTCCATCGTGGTCAGATTATCGCGCAGCTGTTGACGTGAGTGCTCCAGATCCTGGTTGCTGGCCTGGGTAAGACGAACCTGTCGCTGCAAGGCGGCAAACAAATTGGCCCCAGCCACCGCCGTCCCCACCTGTTTGCCAATCGCCTCCAGCAGACTGATTTCCGTCGTGCTCAAGACCCTTTTGCCCCGGCTGAAGAGAAAGAGGACGCCGACCGGCCGATCGTTGGTGGTCAGAGAAATGGCCTGGAAGCTCCCCCAGCCGGCCCTGCGTACCGCCGCCGAGGCTACCCGCTCGTCCTTTCCCAGGTCGACCGATGATTTCGACTGGCCGCTGACGGCCACCCGGCCGATCAGCCCCTCGCCCAGTTCCAGGGTTTCGATCTCCTGGCGGATCTCATCGCTGATTCCGTAGTGGGAAATCAGCCGCAGCTGGCGGGTTTCCTCCTCGAGGACAGAGAGACCTCCCGCTTCCACCCCGAAGCCGAGGATCACCTTGTTCAGGATGGGAAAGAGCATCTCCTGCAGATCGCGGCTGGCGGCGGCGTGATCGGCAATTTCGTTCATCAGCAGCAAGTCGCGGTTTTTCTGCCGCAGTTCCTGCTCGATACGTTTGATTTCGGTGACATCACGCAATACCCCATGCACCACCTGGTGCTCCCCCAGATCGCCCAGGCGGGCATGGACGGCGCCGGTGAATCGTCGGCCGCTCTTGCAGCGAAACACCAGATTGGTCTCCTCGCCATAGCCGCTGCGCAGTACCCGAGCCACCAGGCGCAGGTAGCGCAGGTGGTTGCGGCCGGGAAACAGGACGGTGGGCGAGAGGTTGCGGATCTCCGTGGCCTGATAGCCAAGGAGGTCTTCGGCCTGCCGGTTGACTTCCAGCAGGGCGCCGGTGGTCGGGTCGATGAAGAAAATGGCATCACCGGCGTTGTTCAGCAGATTCTGATAGCGCCGCTCGGTGAGGGCGAGAGCTGTTTGCAGCCGGGTCATGGCCAGGTGGCGGTTTTCCCGCTCCCTTTTGAGCAGTCGCGGCAGCTCCAGCAGGTGAGAAGCCCGAAAGGCGATGAGTAGAGAGCCGAGAAGGAGAGTCCCCAGGGCTACCAGGAAGAGGTCGTTGCCGGCAGCAAAGGCATCCATCGCGGCGCTCGGCAAGGAGAGCCCCAAAACCCAACGGTTGCCGGCCACCTGCAAGGGAGCGCCGGTGAGCAAGGGGGCGCGGTTGCCCCGGTCGCCCGAGGGGCCGTTGCCGGCAAACAGCGAGAGAGAGGGTGGATAGGGGAGGGCGAAGTCGCCCTGGGCAAAGGCGTTCACCGACCGGAAGGTTTCGCGGTCGGTTCGCCAGTCTACCTCCATGTAAGGATGAGCGAGAAGTTCCGGCCGATGGTGCAGCCGGAAGGTGCCGCTGTCATCGAGCAGGAAGCAGAAGTCGGTCTGATTCGCCACCGGCCGCAGGCTTTCGGTCACCAGCTTCTGCAGCGACACGATGGCCAGGTAATGAGCAGGCTGCTGCTCGTTGGCGACCGGCTGGCGCAGTACTAGCAGGCAATCCTGCTGGCAGGAGACCGGAATCAGGGGCGAGGGGTTGGGCGCGGCGGAGCCGAGGGCGTGGATGGGGAAATTCAGTTTTACCAGTGCGCCGGGGGGATATTCAATCAGCAGATTACCGCTGGTGTCGATCAGAAGCAGTCCGGCCAGACCGTTGCCAGGCATGGTATGGAACAAAAATTTGATCTGCCGTGCGGTCAGCTCCCGGTCGGCCAGGGGGTTCGCGATCTCCCCCGCCAGGTGCGACAAGTTA
This sequence comes from Desulfuromonadales bacterium, assembly GCA_014860175.1. Taxonomy (GTDB): domain Bacteria; phylum Desulfobacterota; class Desulfuromonadia; order Desulfuromonadales; family JACZKF01; genus JACZKF01. The sequence continues at coordinate 14,275 of JACZKF010000502.1, forward strand.
GCTGCCACCTGCTGCAGGCGGCTTTCGATGCGGGCAGCACTCTGGGTGGTCAGCAGCAACTGCTGACGGGCAATCAGGTGCAGCGCCCCTTGCCGGGCGTGCCGGTGCAGACCGAACAGCAGGGCACCCACCAGAAGAGCGGCTACCCCCAGGATGAGAAAGTTCCTTTGCCAATGGGATGTCGGATCCATCTGTTACCAGTTTCTCCGCCGGTACTGGCGGCCTCCGGGTCAGCTAACCCGGTGGAAGGTCCCCTTGCAGCCGGTCGACAAGATATCGACGCAGCCAGTCCAACCCCATGCAGGCGGCTAGGC
>JACZKF010000503.1 GCA_014860175.1 Desulfuromonadales bacterium
GTTCCTGGCCAGCTGCGGAGGCGGAGGCGGCAGTGACAGCCCGGTCGCCGGTATCGTCACCACCAACCCGGCCGGCGACAGCGGCAGCAGCTCCGGCGATGACGTCCCTGGCATCCCTGGCATCCCCGACAGCAACAATAGCGGCGATGAAGGGGGCAACCAGAACACCGACCCGGTAGGCGACAACGATCCGATTAGCGACCCCAATGACGATCCCCTGCCCGGAGACGACAGCGGCTCCGGCGGCGGCAGCACCCCCATCGTCACCCAGGTCGTCGCCGGCCTGCAGCAGACCTACTACGAGCCGACCGACCTGCGGCCGGGTACGACCTATTACTGGAAAGTCGTCGCCGAAGACGGTACCAAAAGCCGCCACAGCCAGACCTACCGCTTCACCGTCGAATAGCCCCACGAAAAAAAGCGGCCCCCCGGCCGCCCTCGTCTCCTGATTCACTTCGAGCGGCCCTCAGGGTCGCTCATTTTTTTGACTAGAATTTGCCGCAGATGAAGGTAGAAGCTTTAAAAGCTAAAACCATTCCGCAGATAAAAAAACAGATAAACGCGGATGAACGCAGATAAACCTTAAATCCGAAACCTTCACACAGATGTCAAAATCGATGTCACAGATGCACACAGATAAAACCAAACAATTCTATTTGTTTAAAAACCAAAGCCTTAATATTATGGTTCTATCTGTGTGCATCCGTTTTTATCGGTTTTTCATCTGTGTAAAATGGACTTAAAGGTTTTATCTGCGTTCATCTGCGTTCATCTGCGGCCAAAAGATTCCCTGATTTAAGTATTATCGTTCTATCTGTGTGCATCGGCTTTTATCTGTGTTTTCATCTGTGTAAAATTAACTTAAAGGTTTTATCTGCGTTCATCTGCGTTCATCTGCGGCCAAAATAAGCCAGGATTTACAAGAATTTCGACTGTGTGAATCTGCGGCAAAAATTCTTACCCATTCCCCCCCGAAAAGTGCAGCCCATGTTTCTTCATCAGGGCATAAACCGCCGGCCGGCTGACCCCGAGGGTTTCAGCGGCCCGGACGATGTTCCCCGCCTCCCGCTCCATCACGGCGATGACGATCTCCCGCTCCAGGCGGTCGCGCTCTTCGCGCAGGGTCAGGCCGCCCAGCTCGATGGACCGCGGCGGCCGGACCGGGCTGCCGAAGCCGAGGTGGTGCGGTTCGAGGATCGGGGCTTCGGCCAGGATGGCGGCCCGCTGCACCCGGTTTTCCAGCTCGCGGACGTTTCCCGGCCACTGGTATTCCTCCAGGGCGGCGAGGGCGGCGGCGCTGAAACCCTTGACCCGCTTTTTCAGGGCGGCGGAGGCCCGCTGCAGGAAAAGATTGGCCAGCAGGGAGATGTCGCTGCCGCGCTCGCGCAGCGCCGGCAGGTGGAGGACGATGACGCCGATGCGGTAGTAGAGATCTTCCCGAAAGGCGCCGTTGGCGATAGCGGCGGCAATGTCGACGTTGGTGGCGGCGACGATGCGGGCATCGACCACGATGTCGTCGCGGCCGCCGACGCGCTGAATGACTTTCCCCTGCAGGAAGCGGAGCAGCTTCACCTGCAGCGCCACCGGCAGCTCGCCGATCTCGTCGAGGAACAGCGTCCCCCGGTGGGCATATTCGAACTTCCCCTGCACCCGCGCCTGGGCGCCGGTAAACGATCCTTTCTCATGGCCGAACAGCTCCGACTCCAGCAGGGTCTCGGGAATGGCGCCGCAGTTGATCGGGATGAAAGGGCCGTCCTTGCGCCGGCTCTCCTCGTGCAGAGCGGCGGCGACCAGCTCCTTGCCGGTGCCGCTCTCCCCCAGGATGAGCACCGGGGCGTCGGTCTTGGCCACCTTCTTGATGGTGGCGAAAATCTCCTGCATCTGCCGGCACTGGCCATAGAGCCCGGCCATCTCCTTGGCCTGCCTCTCCTGGTCGCTCTTCAGCCGGCGGTTCTCCTCCTCCAGGACCGAGAGCTGAAAAGCGCGCTGCAGAATCACCTTCAGCTCGGCCAGGTCGATCGGCTTCTGGTAGAAGTCGTAAGCCCCCCCCTGCACCGCCTGCAGCGCCACCTCCCGCTCGCCGCGGCCGGTGATGACGATCACCTTGGTCTCCAGCGCCCGCTGGCGGATCTCCTCCAGACAGGCGAGCCCTTCCGACCAGCCGGCGGTATCGGGCGGGAGCCCCAGGTCGAGAGTGACCACCCGCGGCCGGTGCTGCTCCAGCAGCGTCAGCGCCTCCTTGCGACTCCCCGCCTGCAGCACCTGGTAGTCCTTCCCCAACCCCCACTTCAGCTGCGTCCGGATCTCCTCGTTGTCATCAACGACCAGCAGTTTTTCCACTGTTCACTCCTGCCAAGACATAAAACTAAGGCAATTTTGCCGCAGATGAACGCGGATAAACGCGATAAAACCTTTAAGTTCATTTTACACAGATGGAAACGCCGATAAAGGCGGATGCACACAGATAACACCATAAGACCAAACCAAGAATCTTTTGGCCGCAGATGAACGCAGATAAACGCGGATAAAAACTTAATTGTTAAAATAAAAGATTTATATTTTTGTATAAGATTTCATCTGTGTGCATCTGTGTCATCGGTTTTAACATCTGTGTGAAGATTTTTCCTTTAGCCTTATCTGCGTTCATCTGCGTTCATCTGCGGCTAATTGAATTTAAGGTTTTTATC
>JACZKF010000504.1 GCA_014860175.1 Desulfuromonadales bacterium
CCGTAACGGGCCACCACATCCCCCTCCCGGGTGTGCTCCCGCAGGCGCTCCGCAACCAGGCGAAGCGCCAGGTCGCCCGCCAGATGCCCGCAGCGGTCGTTGTACTGCTTGAAATGGTCGAGATCCATCAGGATCACCGCAAACTGGCCACCGCTCCCCCGGCTCAGCTTGGCGATCTCTTTGCCCAGCGATGATTTGAAATAGGCATGCTGGAACAGCCCGGTCAGGCTGTCGCTGATGGCGGCCCGGCGGATACTCTCCAGCAGGTGCGCCTCCATGATCCGCGGGTCGCGCATCTCCCCGGCCACCTGCTGCAGATAATTCAGCAGTGCCGACCGGATGCCGAGCGGGACCCCCGGCGACAGCGACAGCCGCTCGCGATGGGAGGTTGCTTCGTGCCAATACTGACGGGCGGTGGCGCGGTCGAAATCTTTGCCGACCAGGTGGCGCATGGCCGCCTGGTAGACATCATCGCCCCAGACGGCAGTCAGGGTCTGCAGGCCGCCGACGATCTTCTCGTCATCGTGGCCCCAGTGCTGAAACAGTTGCAGAACTTCTTCTTCCATCCAGGTTTCCTCAACGGCAAGGTCGCTCGGCGCTCCGAGCCTGCGCAGTATATAGCGAAGGGAAAAAAATATTCAATGTTTTTAATTTGAAATTTCTTCGCCTTGACAGCAGCCCCGGCACTGTGGCAATGCTGGGCGCAACGCCCCGCGCTCCGGCGGGGGAGCCATTACCGAAGGAGTATGTGCATGGCCATGGTCAAGTGGGATCCGCTGCAGGAGCTGCTCTCCATGCAGGAGCAGATGAATCGCCTGTTCGAATTGAGTCGTTCGCGTCTGTACGCCGAACCTCTGGAGGACCGGGGGTGGCAGCCGGCGGTCGATATTTATGAAGATCCGGAGGCGGTGGTGGTGAAGATGGAGGTGCCGGAGGTCGATCTGGAGGATGTGCAGATCACCGTGGAAAACCAGACCCTGACCATCCAGGGGGTGCGGCAGCTGAAGCCGTCACAGCCGCCGCCGAACTATCTGCGGATGGAGCGTTGCTATGGGCAGTTTCGCCGGCTGTTCGCTCTCCCCCCCGATCTCGACCAGGAGCGGATCAGCATCAGCTGTGACCGCGGTGTGCTGCAAATCGTCCTGCCGAAAAATGCCGGCTCCGGCGAGGAGGGGAGGGAAGGATGACCTGGACGGCCAAGCGTTCCCTGGTAAAATTAAAAAAGGTACGCTCAGGCACGGAGGAGGCAATGGCGGCTAAGAATCTCACCCGCAAGATCCTTGAGGCCCATCTGGTGGAGGGGGAGCTGGTTCCGGGCGAGGAGATCGCCATCCGCATCGATCAGACGCTGCTGCAGGACGCCACCGGCACCATGGCGATGCTCGAATTCGAGGCCCTCGGGCTCGATCGGGTGAAGGTGCCGCTGGCGGCCCAGTATGTCGATCACAACCTGCTGCAGACCGACAACAAGAACGCCGACGACCATGCCTACCTGCAATCGGCCTGCGCCCGCTACGGCATCCACTTCTCCCGGCCGGGCAACGGGGTCTCCCATCAGGTGCACATGGAGCGCTTCGGCCGTCCGGGGCTGACCATGATCGGCGCCGACAGTCACACCCCCGGGGCGGCCGGCGTCTCGATGCTGGCCATCGGCGCCGGGGGCATGGACGTGGCGCTGGCCATGGCCGGCCATCCGTATCCGTTCCCCTGCCCCAGGGTGCTCGGGGTGAAACTGACCGGGGCGCTCCCGGAGTGGGTGAGTGCCAAGGACGTCATCCTGGAGATGCTGCGCCGCTACGGCGTCAAGGGGTGCCTGGGGAAGATCGTCGAGTACTACGGACCCGGGGTTTCGACCCTCTCGGCCACCGATCGCGAGACCATCGGCAACATGGGGACCGAGCTCGGCGCCACCAGCACCGTCTTCCCCTCCGACGAGCGCACCCGCCAGTATCTGCAGGCCCAGGGGCGCGGCGAACAGTGGCAGCCGCTGGCCGCCGACGAGGGGGCCGAGTACGACGAATACGCCGAGATCGACCTGGCGACGGTGGAGCCGCTCATCGCCTGCCCGACCTCCCCCGGCAACGTCAAGACGGTGCGTGAGGTCGCCGGGACCAAAGTCGATCAGGTGATCGTCGGCTCCAGCGTCAACTCCTCTTTCCGCGACCTGATGGTGACCGCCAAAATCGCCGAGGGGCGCCACGCCGCCGCCAACACCAGCTTCCACATCAACCCCGGCAGCCGCCAGGTGCTGGAGAACGTCGCCGATGCCGGCGGCGTCATGGCCCTGCTGCTGGCCGGTTCCCGCATTCACCAGTCGGGGTGTCTGGGGTGCATCGGCATGGGGCAGGCACCGGGGACCGGCCAGGTGAGCCTGCGCACCTTCCCCCGCAACTTCCCCGGCCGCTCGGGGACCAAGGACGACCGGGTCTACCTCTGTTCGCCAGAGACGGCGGCCGCCGCCGCCCTCAAGGGGGTGATCACCGACCCGCGCGACCTGGGGAAGGAGTTCGCCTACCCGCGCATCGTCGATCCGGAAAAATACGTGGTCGACGAGTCGTCGATCATCTTCCCCAGCGAGGCGCTGCGCAGCACCGAGGTGGTGCGCGGCCCCAACATCAAAAAGCTCCCCGACTTCGATCCGCCCCCTGAGACGCTGCAGGCGGAAGTGATCCTCAAGGTCGAGGACAACATCTCCACCGACACCATCATGCCGGCCGGCAACAAGGTGCTGCCGCTGCGTTCCAATATCGAGGCGATCAGCGAGTTCGTCTACTACCAGCTCGACCCCGAGTTCCACCGCCGCTGCAAGGAGAAGGGGGATGTGGTGGTGGTCGGCGGCGACAACTACGGCCAGGGATCGAGCCGCGAACACGCCGCCCTGGCGCCGCGCTACCTCGGCGTGCGGGCCAAGATCGTCAAGAGCTTCGCCCGCATCCACCAGGCCAACCTCTGCAACTTCGGCATTCTGCCGCTGCTCTTCCACGACCCTGCCGATTACGACTTCATCGAACCGGGAATGCCGGTGGTGATTCACCAACTCCAGCAGCGCCTGCGGCAAGGGGCGACCGAGTTCCCGGTCGAAATCGGCGGGAGGCAGATCGTCACCATCCTCCAGGTCTCCAGCCGCCAGCGTGAGCAGTTGATCGCCGGCGGGGTGCTCAACTGGGTGAAGCGGCGGCTGGGGTAGTAGGGGAAAGCCAAACCAAAACGCGCTCCGAAAAAGTCCGGGTAGCTAACCGGGCTTTTTTGTGCGCTAGGCTACGTAGTGCAGTATTCAAGTTTCTGTAAACTTAATAATTGACAGCTGGGGACGACGAGTGCTAATTTGCAGAAACTAGATTTCTGTACCTCGGTGATGAATGAAGATAATCCTAAAAGAAATCGCCTCGATTCAGGTGGGCTACTCGTTTCGATCCCGGCTCGAGTCGATGAGCGCAGGCGAAATTGCAGTTATTCAGATGAAGGATCTGACCGGGCAGAACCGCGTCGACTGTGACAACCTGGTGCGGGTTGATATGGAAAATCCTAAGGAACACCATCTGGTCCGGCCGGGAGATCTGGTGTTTCGCTCCCGCGGTTTGGTGACTACCTCCGCCATCCTGAGCACCGACCCAGGCAAAGCCATGGTCGCAGCGCCGCTTTTCCGGATCAGAACTACCCACGAGAATGTAGTGCCCGAATATCTGAACTGGTTCATCAATCAGGCACCGGCACAGGCTTATCTGGCCAGTCACGCCAGAGGGACAGCTCAACAGATGATCAGCAAGGAAGCCATGGAAGCCCTTGAGGTGGTGGTCCCCGCGCTTGCTCGGCAGAGGGCGATCGTGGAGCTGGCATCCATGGCCGAGCAAGAACAGGATCTGATAAAAAAGATTGCCGAGAAGCGCTGGCAGTACATATCCACCATGCTGTTGGAATCGACAGAAGGAGAATAGCCCCGTGAATCCGAAAATTGCACAGAAAGATATCAATAATGCTGCCTGGGCGGCCTGCGACACCTTCAGGGGGGTGGTCGATCCGGCCCAGTACAAGGACTACATCCTGGTGATGTTGTTTGTCAAATACATCTCCGATGTCTGGAAAGATCACTACCAGGCGTATCGGAAGCAGTATGGGGACGACGATGCCCGCATTCGGCGGAAACTGGAACGCGAGCGTTTTGTCCTGCCGATGGCGGAGCTGAAGGACAATAAGACCGGCGAGGTAGAGGACCGGTTCCTGGCCGACTATTACAGCCTGCACGAACGCCGCAATGCGGCCAATATCGGCGAGCTGATCAACATCGTCCTTGATGCCATCGAGGAGGCGAACAAGGCCAAGCTGGAAGGGGTGTTCCGCAACATCGATTTCAACAGCGAGGCCAATCTCGGCAAGACCAAGGATCGCAATCGCCGTCTGAAGACGCTGCTGGAGGATTTTGCCAAGCCGCAGCTCGATATGCGTCCGAGCCGCGTCTCCGAGGATGTCATCGGCAACACCTACATCTACCTGATAGAACGGTTTGTCGCCGATGCGGGGAAAAAGGCGGGGGAGTTCTACACGCCGCACAAGGTTTCCCAACTGGTGGCCAAGCTGGCTGATCCAAAGCCGGGCGACCGGATCTGCGATCCGGCCTGCGGGTCGGCCGGTCTGTTGATCGAGGCGGCCCGAGAGGTGGGCAATCGCAACTACGCGCTCTTCGGCATGGAATCGAACGGCAGCACCTGGGCGCTGGCCCGGATGAACATGTTCCTGCACGGGGCCGACAGCGCCCGCATCGAATGGTGCGATACCCTCACCAGCCCGGCCCTGGTCGAAAACGATCGGCTGATGAAGTTTAACGTGGTCGTCGCCAATCCCCCTTTTTCTCTCGACAAATGGGGAGCTGAGGAGGCCGAGAGCGATCGTTATAACCGCTTCTGGCGTGGGGTGCCGCCCAAAAGCAAGGGGGACTGGGCCTTCATCAGCCATATGATCGAGGCGGCTTTGGAAAAGGAAGGGCGGGTGGCGGTGGTGGTGCCCCACGGGGTGCTGTTCCGGGGCGGTGCCGAGGGGCGCATCCGCCAGAAGATGATCGAGGAGAATCTGCTCGATGCCGTCATCGGCCTGCCGGGAAACCTCTTCCCGACCACCTCCATCCCGGTGGCGATCCTGGTCTTTGACCGCAGCCGGGAAAAAGGGGGCGCCAATCATCGGACGAAAAGCGTCCTCTTCGTCGACGCCAGTCGCGAATACCTTCCGGGAAAAAACCAGAACGCCCTCTCCGACGAGCATATCCGCAAGATCGTCGCAACCGTCGATGCCTGGGAGGATGTGGAGAAATACGCCCATCTCGCCACTTTCGAGGAAATCAAGGGGAACGACTTCAACCTGAACATCCCCCGCTACGTGGATACCTTCGAGGAAGAGGAGGAGATCGATATCGACGCGGTGCAGCTGGAAATCGACCAACTGGAGAAGGAGCTGGTCGAGGTGCGGGCGAAGATGGCGGCGAAGCTGAAGGAAATCGAGCGATGACCGACACCAGGGATCTTGAAAACCAGGAGGCCGGCTCGGAAAGCCCAAGGGGAGAATTTCTTCTTTATCGGTCCGAGGATGGGCGGATGAAGCTGGAGGTCCGCCTGGAGGACGAAACCATCTGGCTGACTCAGCAGATGATGGCCGACCTCTTTCAGACCACCAAACAGAACATCAGCCTGCATATCCAGAATGTCCTGGACGAGGGCGAGTTAAGCCCGGAGTCAACTGTCAAGGATTTCTTGACAGTTCGACAGGAGGGTGGGCGCCAGGTCCAGCGCAGCCTTACCTACTACAACCTGGACATGATCATCTCGGTGGGTTACCGGGTGAAAAGCCTCATAGCCACCCGCTTCCGCATCTGGGCGACCCAGCGGCTGAAAGAGTATATCGTCAAGGGTTTCGTTATGGACGACGAGCGGCTGAAGAACCCGCCCGTCGCTGGTTCAGGCGTGCCCGACTATTTCGATGAGATGCTGGAGCGCATCCGCGACATCCGCGCCAGCGAGCGGCGTATGTATCTACGGGTGAAGGAGATCTTCGCCATGGCGGGTGACTACGACCCCTCCTGGCCGGAGACGACCAAATTCTTCAGCGTCATTCAAAACAAATTGCACTACGCCGCTACCGGCCTGACCGCCGCCGAGCTGATCCAAAGCCGCGCCGACTCCACCCGGCCCAACATGGGGCTGACCACCTGGAAGGCGGGGGAGGTGCGCAGGGCCGACGTGACCGTCGCAAAGAATTACCTTGGCGAGCAGGAGATCGATGAGCTGAACCGGATCGTGGTCATGTGGCTGGACTATGCCGAGGATCAGGCGAGGCGGCGCAAGCAGGTCTTCATGCAGGACTGGGAGCGGAAGCTCGACGAGTTCCTGGCCTTCAACGAGCGCCGGGTGCTGCCCAATGCCGGGGGCGTCAGCAAGAAGGCTGCGGAGGAGCATGCGCGGCATGAGTATGAGC
>JACZKF010000505.1 GCA_014860175.1 Desulfuromonadales bacterium
AACAGCGACTGCTGCTGGTGGGGGAGCGGGTCGACGCGGCCCTGCCGCGTCTCGACCGCTTTCTCGACGACGCCCTGCTGCACGGATTTCGCCAGGTGGAGGTCGTGCACGGCGCCGGTGAGGGGATACTGCGCCGGGCAGTGCGCGATTTCCTCGCCGGGCATCGGGGAGTGACGGCCTTTCGCGGAGGGGACCTCGGCGAAGGGGGAGACAATATCACCGTGGTCGAGTTGAGAGGGGAATGACGGGGCGAATTGCGGAAGACAAGATCCAGGAGATCCGCGAGCGCACCGACATCGTGGAGATCGTCTCTTCCTACTTGCCGCTGCGGCGAGCCGGCGCCAATCACCTCGGCCTCTGCCCGTTTCACGCCGAAAAGACGCCGTCCTTCAACGTCAATGCCGCCCGGCAGATTTTCCACTGCTTCGGCTGTGGCGTCGGGGGGAACGTCTTCTCCTTCCTGATGCGCCTGGAAGGGCTTTCGTTTCCTGATGCGGTACGGCGGCTGGGGGAGAAGGTCGGCATCGAGGTGGAGGAGGAGGCTCCCTCCGCCGAGGAGCTCCAACAGCGCCAGGAGCAGGAACAGCTGGCCCGGGTGACGGAAGTCGCCTGCGAGTTCTACCACCGCACCCTGCTGGAGGAAAAAGAGGGGGCACCGGGGCGACGCTATCTGCGCCAACGCGGCTATGATGGAGAGATCGCCCGGCAGTTTCGGCTCGGCTTTGCCCCCGACCGCTGGGAGGCGCTCGCCGGCCACTTGGCCGCCAAGGGGTTCGACCCGCGCTGGGCCCGGGAACTGGGGCTGATTCGCCCCCGGGAGGGGCGCGGCGACTTCGACCTGTTTCGCCGCCGGCTGCTCTTCCCGATCATCGACCTGCAGGGGCGGGTGGCGGCTTTTGGCGGCCGGGTGCTCGACGACGGTTTGCCCAAGTATCTGAATTCCAGCGAGTCGCGCCTCTACCACAAGGGGCGGCTGCTGTTTGGCCTGTACCAGGCGCGCGAGGCGATGCGCCGGGGGGGCGAAGGGATCGTGGTCGAGGGTTATTTCGATCAGCTGGCTCTGCACCGGGCCGGCTTCCCGCAGACCGTCGCCACCTGCGGCACCGCCTTGACCCCCGAACATGGACGGCTGCTCAAGCGCTACTGTGAGCGCCTGCTGCTCTTGTTCGATCAGGATGAGGCCGGCCGGCGGGCGACCTTCCGGGCCATGGACGTCTTGCTGGCCGAAGGGGTGGCCGCCGCCGTGGTGACCCTCGACCCGGGCGATGATCCCGACTCCTTTCTGCGCCGCTGCGGAGCCGAGGAGATGCGTCGGCGACTCGGGGCGGCCAGGCCGGTGATGGAGGTTTTCATCGAGCAGACCCTGGCCGAGCACGGCGAAGAGATCGAGGGGCGGGCGCGGGCGGTGCAGGAAATTCTGCCGCGGCTGCGCCGGTTGCCGGACGAGATCGAGCGCAACCTCTACCTGCGGGCTTTGTCCGAGCGTACCGGGGTCGAGCTGGCGGTGTTGCGGCGCCAGGGGAGCGCCAGTGAGACGGCGGCCGTCAGCGCGACCAGGGCGGTATCTCCCTCCCAGGGGCGAGCACCGGCAGCGCCGCCGGCCCGAAGGGGGGCGGGGGCCGGCATGAAATCGCAGCTTTGGCTGTTGCAGCTGATGGTGGCCGATCCGCAGATCCACCAGCGGGTTGCCCGCGAAGGGGTGGCGCGGTTTTTCTTCAGTCCCGATCACCGGCACCTGGCCGAGTTGCTGTTGCGCCTGGGCGATGTCGAGCAGCTGCCGGGAGCTTTGCATTCGGATGCGTTGAGCGAAGAACAAAAAGCGCTGCTGTCGGGTATTCTTGTTAAGGATGAAAACAAATTTGCCGATCACCCCGAACAGGTGGTCGAGGGCTGTTTGCAGGCGGTGGAGAAAGAGCGCCTCAAACAGCGCATTGCTGAACTTGACCTGTTGATCCGGCGTGCCGAGCAGGAAGAAGACCAGAGCCGCCATAGTGCCTATCAGGCAGAGCGGATTCAGATTAACCGGAAGCTGAAAAGCCGGGATGGCCAGATATAAAGTACCCGGCTCCGCAGCATGGGAGCCGAGAGGAGAAGGGAAGGCATGTCCAAGAAAACCAGCATGGAAGAAGTGCAGCAACTCATCGATCTGGGCAAGGAGAAAGGCTTTCTTACCTATGACGAGGTCAACGACATCCTGCCGGCGGACATGGTCTCTTCCGACCAGCTCGACGACGTGATGAGCATGTTCGGCGAGATGGATATCGAGGTGGTTGACTCCGAGCAGAAGATCTCCTTGCGCAAGGACCGGGTCCTCGGGGAAGAGCTCGAAGCCGAAGAGGGCGAAGAGGAGGAGGAGTCCGAGTACGAGGCCGGGGTCCTCGGGCGCACCAGCGATCCGGTCCGGATGTATCTTCGGGAGATGGGGCAGGTCTCCCTCCTGACCCGGGAAGGGGAAGTGGAGATCGCCAAGCGGATCGAAGATGGGGAGGCGATGGTGACCAGCGTCATCATGAAGTCTCCCATTGCCTTCAAGGAGATCATCTCCTTGGGGGACCGGCTGGACAAGGGGCTGATCAACGTCGCCGAGATCACCAAGGAGTACGAAGAGGAAGAGGGGAGCGAGCAGGAAGAGAAGCAGCGCCAACGCGTCCTCGGCCTGGTGGAACAGATCAAGGAGATGGATGGCCGGCTGACCGCCTTGCGGGATAAGCTCTCCGGCGAGGTCCCCCGGGAAGAGAAAAAGCTGCTGGAGAAACAGAGTCGCGAGCTCAATGGCCAGATCGGCGACCTGATGCGGCAGATCCGGCTCAAAGATTTCCAGGTGGCGAAGATCGTCGACCGGCTCAAGGAGCTCGCCCAACAGGTCAAAAAGGGGATCTCCGAGGTGGAGGCGTGCGAAGCCGAGCTCAAACTCCCCCACAAGGAGATCAAGCGGCAGCTGCGGCGGATGCGCAAAAGCGAGGACGAGGCGCACAAGATCTCCGAAGAGCTCAAGGTGGCAGTCGACACCCTGCTGGCGGTGGAAAAGCGCCTGAAGAGCGCCCAGCGCAAGTTCAAACGGGTGGAAGAGGAGTCGGGCTTTGCCCCCGAGGAGCTGCTGGCCTCCCTCAAAGAGGTGCAGAAAGGGGAGCACAAAGCCAAGTCGGCCAAATCGGAACTGGTGGAGGCCAACCTGCGCCTGGTCGTCTCGATTGCCAAGAAGTACACCAACCGCGGTCTGCAGTTCCTCGATCTGATCCAGGAGGGGAATATCGGGCTGATGAAGGCGGTCGATAAATTTGAGTACCAGCGCGGCTATAAATTCTCCACCTACGCCACCTGGTGGATCCGGCAGGCGATTACCCGCGCCATTGCCGACCAGGCGCGAACCATCCGCATCCCGGTGCACATGATCGAGACGATCAACAAGCTGATCCGCACCAGCCGCCAGCTGGTGCAGGAGATGGGGCGCGAGCCGATTCCCGAGGAGATTGCCGAGCGCATGGAGCTTCCTCTGGAGAAAGTGCGCCGGGTGCTGAAGATCGCCAAGGAGCCGATCTCGCTGGAGACGCCGATCGGCGAGGAGGAGGACTCCTCCCTGGGCGATTTCATCGAGGACAAAGGGGTCATCTCCCCTCTGGAGGCGGTGATCAAGGGGAATCTGATGGATCAGACCGCCCGGGTTCTGGCGACGCTCACGCCGCGCGAAGAGAAGGTGTTGCGCATGCGTTTCGGCATCGGCGAGAAATCCGATCATACCCTGGAGGAGGTCGGGCAGGATTTTGCCGTCACCCGCGAGCGCATCCGGCAGATCGAGGCCAAGGCGCTGCGCAAGCTGCGCCACCCGAGCCGAGCCCGGCGGCTGAAGGGATTCATTGAAACCTGAGAGACAAAAAACTTGACAGGCCCAAGCGGCTAACCTAAGCTAGATCTTTACTCAAGGGCCTATAGCTCAGCTGGTAGAGCCACCGGCTCATAACCGGTCGGTCCCAGGTTCGAACCCTGGTGGGCCCACCACCCAGGATGTTAATGAGTTGTCGACTCATCCCAGAATAGACAAAAATTCGCTACCCAGGAGTGCAACCAGACCAGAGTTGCACTCTTTTTTTTCTTTAGCCGGAGGATGAAGACGGAACGTCCCGCTCGCATCCAGGACCTGCTCGGACTGGTCAACGCTCTGTACCCCCCGCAACTTGCCGAACCGTGGGACAATGTCGGTCTGCAGGCGGGGGATCCGGCAGCGCCGCTGACCAAAGTGCTGATCGGCCTCGACCCGTCGGAGCCGGCGGTGACAGCGGCTCAAGCCGCCGGCGCCGAAGCTCTGCTGACGCATCATCCTCTCATTTTCAAGCCGCTCAAGACCCTGACCCCCGGCACCGAAACCGGCCGGATCGTGCTGCAGGCGATCCGCTCCGGGATATCCGTGATCGCCGCCCACACCAATCTCGATCGGGCCGCAGAAGGGCTCAACGATTGGCTGGCGACCCTACTGGGGGTGGTCGGGGGGCTCCCTCTGAG
>JACZKF010000506.1 GCA_014860175.1 Desulfuromonadales bacterium
GCGGGTCTACGGGTTTGAAGCCTACCAGGCAGGATTCCTGCTGATGCTGGTCTGGCTGGACCTGGCCCTGATCTGTCTGCTGCTGACCAAAGAGACCGGCTGCCGTCAGGTACACCTTGAAATTCCCTCGGCGCCTGCGCGCTGAAGCGCTGCAGCGCGCAGGCGGGTGAGGCAGGAATCGAGGTTCTCGTTGTTTACGGCACGGGGATGAGCGAATACCCCTGGGCCTGGTAGCCGGCGGCGGCAATGAAGCCGTTACCGACCTGGTCGATTTCGGGCATGAGGGTGGCGGGATCGACCCCCATCACCTTCACCGCATACATGCAGACCTCCATCTTAACTCCCTCCTCCTTGAACTGGCGGATCATCTTGGCCACTTCCTCATACGCTTGGTGGTCCTTCCCTTTCCCCTTGCGGTCGGTGGTGATGAGATTGACCGCCTCGCCGTGAAAGATGATGACGGTGCGGGGCTCTTCCTTCAGAGAGGTCACGCTCTTGTCCTGGTAGATCTCCCGGATGGCGGGGAAGATGAGGGTCGCCTCCTTGGCCGATCCGTTCGTGTAATCGACGACCGTATCGAGCCGGTCGACCCCCTCCAGGGCGGCATATTCGGCCCCCAGGAGCGGGGCGGCGCCGAAGAGGAGCAGGGCGAAGGTCAAGGCGAGAATGGAACATCGAGGAAATATCCGACGGGCTGAAGTTCTCATGACGGTTCTCCCAGTGGCAATGGCCCCCTTCGCAAGGGGCTGGACCAGTGGCGGAATTGCTGCTTTTAATGCCACTATACTGCGGCTGGGAGAGATGGCAAATCGAGGGGGAGGAAAGGGTGGGGGGGGTTATCGATCCGGCGGTTTCTCCCCGGGAATCAATCCCAGGGCCAGGCCGACCAGAAGTCCGAACAGGGCCCCTGACCAGGGACCCGAGAGAGCGCCTCAGCTGCCGCCGACGCACTCGCCGAGATAACCGAGAAGAGCGCCGAAAAGGATACCGGCGGCGGCAAAGATCGCAATCTTCTTCATCCAAGCCACCAGCGATAGACCGCCGTCCCGATCGCCCCCAACACCACCAGTTCCACGATGAACAGCCAGATCAGCAGCTTCTTCTTTCCCTGCGTCTGCCGAAGCTTCTTCGGCAGCAGTTTGTTGAGGTCGTCGGACATGTTTTTCCAGGCTTCCTGGAACACACTGTCCGGCTGTTTCTTCTGCGGTTTTTTCTGCTTCGTCATAAGGGCAGGGTCTCGGCAAGAGGAGATTCGCAGCCTCGAATATACCGGCAAACCTTGGCGAAAGATAGCATCTATCTCCTTGTGCCGCCTCCCGTTCCGGTGCAGAATACGGCCAGTGCCATCGTCTGGAATTAATCCACCCCTGCTCCCGCCGGGCGCCCCCGGTCCACTGAGTTGTCATGGCGAAGCCTTTCAAAATCGGTCTGGCCCTCGGCGGCGGCGCCGCCCGGGCTTTCGCCCACATCGGCGTCATTGCCGGGCTGGAAAAGCGCGGCATCCCCATCGACATCGTTACCGGCACCAGCATGGGGGCGGTCATCGGTGCCATGTATGCTGCCCGGGGGGATATGGCGGGGCTCAAGACGAAGATTGCCGACTACCTGCTGAGCGAAGAGTTCGCCACCTCGGGGTTCGATTTCTTCAAGGAACTCGATGCCGACGGCGAGGGGCTGCTGTTTGAGATGGGACGCCTGGCCCGCCGCGGCCTGTTCAACACCCTGATGGTGACCCGCACCGCCCTGGTCAGCGACGAGACGGCCATGCGCAACTACGTCTACCTGGTCGACGATCTGGCCATCGAAACAACCCGCATCCCTTTCGCCGCCGTCGCCCTGGATCTGGAGAGCGGCGAGGCGGTCGTCCTTGACCGGGGCCCTCTGCTGCAGGCCATCGCCGCCTCCTGCGCCATGCCGGGGGTGCTTAACCCGGTGGAGCACGACGGCCGGCTGCTGGTCGACGGCGGCTGGGCCGAAGCCGTGCCGGTGCGCGCCGCACGCCAGCTCGGCGCCGATTTCGTCATCGCCGTCGATGTCGGCAGTTCCCCGCCCGCCGCCGAGGCGCCGCGCAACGCTCTCGACGTCATCGCCCGGGCCGACGCCCTGGTCCGGGGCGCCCTCGCCCGAGAACAGCTCAAAGCCGCCGATTTCATCCTCAGTCCACACA
>JACZKF010000507.1 GCA_014860175.1 Desulfuromonadales bacterium
CCGACGGCGGTGCGCCGCATCTTCGAGCTCAAGGGGCGGCCGGCGGACCACCCGCTCATCGTCCATCTCGCCGACGCCGGAGCGATGGCGCAGTGGGCCCGCGATATCCCCGCCGCCGCCTGGCGCCTGGCGGAGGCGTTCTGGCCCGGCCCCCTGACCCTCATCCTGCCGCGGGGGGAGCGGGTGCCGCTGGCGGTGACCGGCGGGCAGGAGAGCGTCGGCCTGCGGGTCCCGGCCCATCCGCTGGCGCTGGAGCTGCTGCGCAGCTTCGGCGGAGCGCTGGCGGCCCCATCGGCCAACCGCTTCGGACGGATCAGCCCGACCAGCGCCCTGCACGTCCTCGATGAGCTGGGGGAGGAGCTGGAGATGATCCTCGACGGCGGCAGCTGCCAGGTCGGGGTGGAGTCGACCATCGTCAGCCTGCTGGAGCCGACTCCGCGCCTGCTGCGCCCCGGCGGGGTGCCGCTGGCGGCGCTGGAGCAGCTGCTGGGGGGAGAGGTCGCCTTGGCCGGGGGGGCCGGCGCCACTCCGCGCGCCCCCGGGATGCTGGCCTCCCACTATGCTCCGGCCACCCCGCTGGAGCTCTGGCCGGGGGAGACCCTCGGCCGCCGGCTGCTGGCCCTGGTTGCGGCCGGGGAGAGAATGGCCGTCCTCGCTTTCCCGGCGACGGCGGCCAGGCTGCCGCCGGCGACGAGCACCCGGATGGTGGTGATGCCGTTGCAGGTGATGGGCTACGCCCGCCAGCTCTACGCCACCTTGCGCAGTCTCGATGCCGGCGGCTACAGCCGCCTGCTGGTCGAACAACCCCCCGCCACGGGTGAGTGGCTGGCCGTCCGGGATCGCCTGGAGCGGGCCGCAGCAGAGTCGTGAAAACCAGACCTCAGCCGATCAAGGAGAAACAGGATGAATCAAGACGTAGTCACCCCCCGGGACGAAAACCGCGTGCTGGTCGGTATTCTCACCGGCAGCCCCAACGACCTGCCCAAAGTGATCAAGGTGCGCGACACCCTCGATGAGCTCGGGATCCGCAGCGAGATCGTGGTCGCCTCCGCCCACCGCACCCCGGACAAGGTCTTCGCCTACCTCAAGCGCGCCCATGCCGAAGGGGTGCAGGTGCTCATCGGCTGCGCCGGCGTCGCCGCCCACCTGGCCGGCGTCATCGCCGGCCACACCCGCCTGCCGGTCATCGGCCTGCCGCTGGGGAACGGCCCCCTCTCCGGCTGGGACAGCCTGCTCTCCACCGTGCAGATGCCGCCGGGGGTGCCGGTGGCGACGGTGGCCATCGACGGCTCGCGCAATGCGGCGATTCTGGCGGCGCGGATCCTCGCCCTCAAATACCCGGCCATCGACCAGGCGCTGGAGGAGCTGGCCGAGCGCGAGCGCCAGCGCTACGACCAGAGCGCCGACGAGGCGCTGGCGAACATGATGGCCAAGAAAACCGTCTGAGGAAAACCAAGAGAAAACCGGTTTCACGCAACGACGCAACGAACGCGACGAAAAACTTTCAGGCGAAACCTATGGTCTGAGAGTCTTGGTTTGCGCGTTCGTTGCGTCGTCGCGTCGTTGCGTGAGGCAGAATTGGCCTCGCCATTGACTCCTCTGTCATCGATGCTAAGAGGTTGAGCATTCTGGAATCGCGAGGGGGTATGCTCACCGACGACCGCCTGTTTATCTACCGCATCGACGCCGAGGACCGGATTACCCTGGTGAACCGGGAGTGGCTCGACTTTGCCCGGGAGAACGCGGCGCCGGAACTGGTGCCGGAACATCTGCTGGGGGAGCCTCTGGAGCGCTTCATTGCCGACTGGCCGACCCGGCATCTTTACGAGATCGTCTACCAGCGGGTGCGCCAGGCGGGGCGGAAGGTCCGTCTCCCCTTCCGCTGCGACTCGCCCGACCGGCGGCGGGCTTTTCAGATGACGATCGCGCCGCTGGAGCAGGGAGGGCTTGAATTCACCGTCCGGGTGGTCGGGATCGAGCCATCCCCAAAGCGCCCCGTGCTGGACCGTTCGGTGAAACATTCAACGGAGGTGGCGGTGATCTGCAGCTGGTGCAAGCGGCTGCGGGTCGGTGCCGACCGCTGGGCCGAGATCGAGGAGGCGGTGGCAGAGGAGGAGCTGTTCGGCGCCGATCCGCCGAGCCTGACCCACGATGTCTGCCCCGCCTGCCTGGCGACCATCCGCGACCAGCTGGAGGCTCGCTGACCGGCTCCTGCACCCCCCGGCGGCCGCAGGTCAGGCGAGGAGCTGGCTGACTTTCTGCTGCAGCGCCCGCAGGTCGAAAGGCTTGGCCATGAACTCCATCGCCCCGGACTCGAGAGCCCGCTCCCGCTCCTCCAGCTGATCCCAGGCGGTGAGGACCAGCACCGGACAGCGGCGGGTCTGCGGGTCCGCTTTCAGGATTTCCAACGCCGCGAGCCCGTCCATCCCCCCGGGCATGACCAAGTCGAGAATGATCAGGTCCGGCTCGGCCGTATGGGCGATCTCGATCGCCCGCTCGCCGCTTTCCGCTTCATAAATCTCGCGCTCTCCGGAACCGAGAACCAGTTGGAGCAGCTGCCGGAGGTTCTCCTGATCGTCGACCACCAGTATTTTTTTCATTTCCCCCCTCCCTCTCTTTTTCAGCCTACCAGATCTTGCCGCTGGAGATGGAAAGTCAGAACAAGAGACATGGCTACACGTCAAATATCAGCCCGTCATTCCTATCTTTTGTGCCTTCACGTGAAACAATAACTCAAATAATAAAACAATGTTTTTATGTATTCGATCTGCCCATATTGGGATAAGTGTGGAAACGGTCACTTTTGTCCTTGACGTAAATATAACATCGGTATATTTAGTAGAACACCGGTCGGACAGTCCGACAGTCGATGGAAGGTGAGCCATGAAGCCAGACAGGTCACTGACGGAGAGGGTGGTCGCCGATGGAAAGGATCCGTGGGCAGGCGCCGGCGAGGGAGCGGATCGTTCCGGCGGCGAGCTGAGGCCGATCCGCATCGAGAAAACGTTTGTCTCGGTGACTAACGAAATCAAGCGGATCATCTTTGCCGGGGTGCTCAAGCCCGGCGATCGGCTCCCCTCGGAGCTGGAGCTGGCGGAAAGATTGGGGGTCAGCCGCTCCTCGGTCCGGGAGGCGCTGCGGGGGCTGGAGCTGTCGGGCTTTCTCCAGGTCCAGCGCGGCGGCGCCGGGGGGCGGATCATCGTCGACACTATCGCCGATTCGATCGGCAACAACATTCTCGATGCGATTCAGATGGGCAAAATCATGACGGATGAACTGACCGTCGCTCGCGTCGAGATCGAATCCGTCATCGTCCGGCATGCCGTCGCCAATGCGGATGAAATCGACCTCCTGCTGCTGAGACAGAACATCGAAAACGCCCATGAGAAGTTGTCCAGAGGCTTGCCCGCCAAGGATGACAATGTGGAGTTCCACAAACTCATTGGCAAAGCTTCGAAGAACCAGGTCCTCTCCTTGTTGCAGGAATCCCTCCTGCTGATCCTGACCGGCTCCATGAGCAGGCTCGGGTTGAATCCTGGTGCCGAGAAGTCCCGCAAGGTCACGATTTCCCATGAAGCAATCCTGCAGGCCATTATCGCCCGCGATGCGGATGCCGCTGAGGAACAGATGCGGCTGCATCTGCGGCAGGCTATGGCCAACCTGACAGCGTAGTGGCCGAATCTGATTATCAACGTGTGTCCTGACCTGAACTGGAGGAAATCAGCATGACTGTCATCGACGTCCACACCCACATGATGAGCGACGCCTGGCTGGAGATGCTCAAGACCCACGGTGGCCCGCGCTATACGGTCAAGGAAGTCAGGGGAGGGGAGGAAGCGATCCATCTCGACGGGGCTCCGTTCACCACTCTGACTCCCGGCATGTTCGACTACGACTTGCGGGTGCGGGCCATGGACGAGGCCGGAGTGGACATCGCCATCGTCTCCCTGACCTGCCCGAGCGTCTACTGGGGGACGGCCCAGACGAGCGCCGAGGCGGCCAGGATCATGAACCAGGACATGGCGGCAGCCCAGAGCTCTTATCCCGGGCGGATTCGCTGGTTCTGCACTCTCCCCTGGCAGCACGCCGATCTGGCCGTGGCCGAGTTGGCCCGGGCGTGCGACCTCGGCTGCGTCGGGGTCATGGTGCTGGGGAACATCGCCGGCGAGGCGCTCACCGATCCAAAATTCCAGCCGATCTGGGCCGAGATCGACCGGCGCCGCCTCCCCGTCCTTCTCCATCCGACAGCCCCCCCCGGATTGGCGGAGTTGCAGATGATCCCCTACAACCTCATCGCCTCCACCGGCTTCATGTTTGATACTACCCTGGCCGTCGTCAGAATGATCTATGACGGATTCTTCGACCGCTACCCGAACTTGAAGCTCATCGCCGGTCACGGCGGGGGAACCCTCCCGTACATCGCCGGGAGGCTCGATCGCTGTTATGAACAGATGCCCGCCTGCCGGGAGAAGATCGCCGCCCCGCCCAGCGAGTACCTGCGCCGTATCTATTACGACGCCGTGGTCTACCGGCAGGAGGCTTTGGCGCTATGTATCGAGATCGCCGGGGCCGACCGGGTGCTGTACGGATCCGACTACCCGCACAACATCGGCGACATGGCCGGCTGTCTGGCTCGCGTCGACAGTTTGCCGTCGGCCCAGATCAGGGGGGTGAGGGGAGAAAACGCGAAGCGGGTATTCGGACTCTGAAGGAGATCGTGACCGGAGCTGTTCGCCGTCCCAGGACTTTTTCCAACCAGGAGATAGACCATGAAGCTTTACGCGTTATTGACTTCGGCCATCTTCATCGGCATGGCCAGTGCGGCGTTGGCATCAGGTGTTGGCATCGCCACCTCCAATCCAGGCTCGATCTATCACACCTCCGCGACGGCCATCGCCAAGGTCGTCAACGATAAAGAGGGGGTCCCGGCGACCATCCAGCCGTTTGCAAGCCCCACGGTCTTCATGCCGGCGGTGAACAGCGGTGATCTCCACTTCGGCCTCGGCAGCCTCTATGAGGCAACCCTCGCCTACAACGGCGAGGAGTTTTTCACCGGCCGACCGCACGCCGACCTCCGGGCCGTGGGGATCCTCTACCCCGTACGACAGGGGCTTTTCGTCAGGAACGATTCCCCCATCAAAACTCTCGCCGAAATCAAAGGGCGCTCGGTGCCGGGCGGCTACACCAGCCAGAAGATCATCGTTCCCCTGCTGGAGGCGGCCTACGCCACGGCCGGACTCACTCGCACCGACATGAAACCGGTCCAGGTACCCAATGTGGTTGCCGGAGCCGATGCCTTCGCCTCCGGCCGGGTCGAGATGTTCCTGTTCGCCATGGGAGCGGCCAAGGTCCGTGAAGTCGACGCCGCGGTGGGCGGGATCCGCACGCTGCCGATCCAGAATACGCCGGAGAATCTGGCGGCGATTCAAAAACATTTTCCCACCGGCTATCTGCGGCTCGAAAAACCGGGGCCGGAGAACCCGGGGGTGACCGAGCCGGTCTACTGCATCGCCTATGACGGTCTGATCTTCGCCAGCGCCAAAACCCCCGAGGAGATGGTCTACAAGATGACCAAGGCGATGTATGAGAACAAGGAAGAGCTGGTCAAGGGATTTGCCGTGTTCAACCTGTTTGAGCCGCAGGCGATGGTGAAGGAGATCCCGCTGCCGTATCACCCCGGGGCCATCAGGTTCTACCAGGAGAAAGGGCTCTGGCAGCCGAAATAAGGGAGCCTTCGGGACGACCCGAGGAGGGGGGCGGCGCCGGGACATCCGGGCAAGCGCGCAGGTAAACCAGGAGGTGAGGTAGTGATCGATTCCAAGCAACCGGAGACCGTCAGCGGGGGGCAACGAGTCACCCGGATCCTCGTTACACTCCTGGCCAGCGTGCTCACCCTCGGCGCCGTCGCCTGGGGGGCCGACCTCTATCGGCGCATCGGGCTCGAGATCTACAACGAGCAGTTTCTGGCGGTGATGCTCACGATTGCGCTGTCGCTGGCCTTTTTGAACCTGCCGGCGCGCAAGGGAGCCCCTCGGGGGCGCGTCGCCTGGTACGACCTGGTGGCAGCGGTGGCGGTGTGGGTGGCCGGCGGCTATCTGGCGATCCACTACCCCAATCTGGTCGATCTTATCCTGCTGCGGCCGCCGGACGCCGTCGCGGTCGGCTGCGTCCTGATCCTTCTCACCCTGGAGGCTCTCCGGCGCTCCATTGGCAAGGTCCTGGTCATTATCGTCAGCGTATTCCTGCTCTATGGCCTGTTCGGCAATCTCGTCCCCGGCCAGCTGGCGGGCCGGGCCCAGGACTGGCAGCGGTTGGCGGCCTATCTTTCCTTTGATGTCAACGGCATGTTGGGGACGCCGCTGTTCGTCGCCGCTACTGTCGTCATCGCCTTTATTCTGTTCGGCAGCCTGCTCACCCTCACCGGTGGTTCAGACTTCTTCACCGAGCTTGCCTTGATCACCATGGGGCGCTTTCGCGGGGGCTCGGCGAAAATTGCGGTGGTCGCTTCCGGATTCTTCGGCTCGATATCGGGGAGCGCCGTCGCCAATGTGGCAGCCACCGGCATCATCACTATCCCGATGATCAAGCGGGCCGGCTACCCGGGGCACCATGCGGGGGCCATCGAGGCCGTCGCCTCGACCGGCGGCCAGTTGATGCCGCCGGTGATGGGGGCTTCGGCGTTTCTGATGGCGGAGTTCCTGCAAATCCCTTACGGCAAAGTGGTGATGGCCGCCCTCATCCCGGCGCTTCTTTATTACGCGGCACTGTTTATCCAGGTCGATCTGGAGGCGGGGAAGGCAGGGATCACCCGCGTTCCGGCCAAGGAGATCCCCCGACTCAGGGCGGTTCTTTCGGGCTGGCATTTCATCCTCCCCTTCGTGGTCCTGGTCGGCGGGCTTTTTTATCTTCGCCTGCAGGCGGAGGCGGCGGCCCTGCTTGCCTGCGCCACCCTGCTCGGCGGGGCGTTCATCTTCGGCTACAAAGGGAAGCGCCCGGCGCTGGGGGCGGTGTTGCAGTCTTTGCGCACCACCGGCCTCAGCATGGTGGAACTGATCCTGATCTGCGCCGGGGCGGGGATGGTCATCGGCGTCATCGCGGTCTCCGGCATCGGTTTCGGCCTGAGCCTCGCCCTGGTTCGGCTGGGGGGCGGCTATCTCCCCCTGCTGCTGCTCCTCTCCGCCGCAGTCTGTATCGTACTGGGAATGGGGCTGCCGACGGTCGGCGTTTACGTGCTGCTCGCGGCCCTGGTTGCACCAGCGCTGGTGGAGGTCGGCGTCGTCCCTATCGCCGCCCACCTCTTCGTCATGTACTTCGGGATGATGTCGATGATCACGCCGCCGGTGGCGTTGGCGGCCTATGCGGCCGCCGGGATCGCCGGGGCCGATTTCTGGAAAACGACCGTCGCGGCCATGCGGATCGGCTGGGCGGCCTTCGTCCTCCCGTTCCTGTTCGTCGCGGCGCCGTGCCTTATTCTGATCGGTGAACCGAAGAGCATTGCCCTGGCGGTAACGACCGCTTTCCTCGGCATCTGGTTCGTTTCGATCGGACTGGTGGGATACTTCCAGCGCACCCTCTCCACCCCTTTGCGCGTCGCCTTTGCCGTCGCCGGAGTGCTCGCCCTGATTCCGGCGAAAGCTTTCCCATGGGCGGTCTGGACCGACGTCCTCGGCGCGGTGGTGGGACTCGTCCTCATCGCCAATGAGATCCTGATCACCCGCCGCCCACAGCGCCAGGCGGCGAAGGCGGCACAGCACTGCAAAGAAGTGGCGTGAAAACGGTGGTGGAGGCGGGCGCCCCTGCACCACCTCCACGCCTCGGGATCCTCGACCCGCGCCTGGCGGCGCTGCTGATCAGCGTCGTCCTGACTACCGCCGATTCCAGCGCCCTTAACCTGGCCCTGCCGACTTTAGCACGGTACTTCTCTACTACCGCCGAGGCTGTCCAGTGGGTGGTTTCTCTGTCTCTGGCCGGCGCCGCTCTCTCTTTTCTCCCCATGTCGGCCCTAGCCGGGCGCATCGGCACGGTGCGGGTCTACCGCTATTCGCTGCTCGCCTTCAGCATTCTTTCCCTCGCGCTCGCCGCAGCCCCCTCTTTGCCGGTCCTGCTGCTGCTGCGATTTCTTCAGGGGGTGGCCTCGGCAGGGGTCGTCGGGTTGGTGCCGGGACTGGCGGCCGCCACTTTTCCCGATCGGCGGGGGTGGGCTCTCGGGATGGTCGCCGGCTCCGTCGCTGCCGGCTACATGCTCGGCCCCCCCCTCGGCGGGGCGTTGATCGACTTCGTCGGCTGGCGCAGCATCTTTCTTCTCAACCTTCCTTTTGGCGCGGCGGCTTTCTTCCTCTCCCGAAATCTGGGTGAGCTGCGCAGCGTCGGGCTGATCGAAGGGGTGCGGCGGACGCTGGCCGCCCCGCGTTTCCTGCTCGCCTTGCTCGGCACCGCCCTGTTCTTCGCCCAACTGTTCGGCGCCATCATCCTCTGGCCTTTTTTTCTCGACACCCAGGGGGTCAGCGCGAGCCAGTCCGGGCTCTACCTCCTGGTCCCTCCGGTCATCCTCCTGCTGTTCAGCCCCTGGGCGGGGCACCTTGCCGACCGGCACGGCGCCGCCCGGGTCAGCCTGATCGGCAGCCTTGTCCTGACGGTGGTTTCGGTTCTTCAGGGGTGGACCGCTTCGGTGGCCATCGGCCTGGTGGGGCTCGGCTTCGGGCGGGCATTGTTCCAGGCGGCCAATAATTCGGCCGTCCTCTCCCAAGCGCCGGAGGGGACCGAAGCGGTGGCCTCCTGCCTCCTCTCCATGGCCAGGGTTTCCGGCCAGGCGCTCGGAAGCGTGCTGATCGGAGCGGTCTGGGTGGGCTGGGAACCCGCCGGCCCCCGCGCGGCGTTCCTGATGTCGAACCTCCTCCTCGCCGCCTTGGCGGCTTTGGCCGGAGTTCTCACTCTCGGGTGGGGGCGCTTCCGAAGGAAGGAGCCGGAGCCGGCTTTTCCGGGGAGTTGAATCGGGCTCAGGTCCCAGATATGCCAAAAACCGGTCTCACCCAAAAGCGATGAATCAGGATTAACGATAAGTTGCTTGCCTTAACAAATCAGGCAAGCTATAGATTATTGGGCCGATTAAGAATAAAAAAAAGGCAAAGCTGTTCAAAAAAATATAGATCATGCGATAAAAACAACCACATCGGATTTGTGGTTTGTAGGTTGAATAGAAAGCCAAGTAGTACAGAGTCAACTCACTTGGGGGCCAAAATGCTAAAAGTAGTATTGAGGCGAACTTCTCTCCTCTTCGCCATCACCACGTGCTTAGTTCTTGGCGGATGTGCAGGGTCACAAGATCTTCTGTTCGGAGGCCTTGCGACCGCCCAATTGACCCCCGAAAAGCTGGGCGTCTCGGCCGCCCACTACCGAGGCTACGACTGCCCCACCCTGAACCATATGGTCGAGACGTTCGGTCAGAAGATGCCAACCGAGTCAGCGTTCGACAGGAAGGCATCTCAGTTTCATATCGATGCGATGAACCAGGTGCGCGCGGAAAAAAGCTGCGTCGCCGGCAGCCCGGCGCCAGCAGCGGCAAACCCCATGGCGCCAGCCCCGGGCCGGGGGATGATTGGCGTCGGCATGGGAGTCGTGACCCCTTCCCTGGCCACCGCCCTGGGGCTCGACTCAACCAACGGGGCTTTGGTCGTCGAGGTGATCAGTGGCATGCCAGCCGAAAAAGCCGGAATCAAGGCCATGGATGTGGTGCTCGAAATCACCGGTCGGGCCATTGCTTCGCCGCAGGACCTGCGTGAAATAATAAGCGGTATGCGAATCGGATATAAAGCCGAACTCCAGGTATGGCGTGAGCGCAGTCGAAAGACGATCATGGTGGAAGTGGCCAGTGCGCCGGTGGCCGAGGTGCAGAAAGCGACCGACCCCCTCGCCACTGCGGCTGCCCCAACGCCTGTTACAACCGGTCCCATCATCTACTCGTTCTGCTGGTACACGGACGTACCGCTGCGCAAGCACTGGACTTCCAGTGTCTTTGAGCTGGTATCCACGCCTGGGGTCGATCAGACTCTGCCGCTGGGCCAACAGTTCCACCAATTCCTCAGTGCCCGACACAGACTCACGGGGGACGGGGCGTTTTGCGAGATTTACGACACGCGAGCACAGGCGGAAAGTCAATGGAACTCTACCCGCAAACGCTACCCTTTCGCTTCTGTGCAACATAACGACATTGCCTGGGCGCCTGCCCGCTGACGGGCCTGTTCTCTCTCCCTGCCCCTCGCTCTGAAACAACGGCCCGGCTTCGTCCAGGCCGTTGTTTTTTTTCCGCGCTTCCCCCATCCACCCCTGCCTCCATCCCTCTTCGCGCTTTCGGCAGCACCTTCTGATAATCTGGTCGTAAGCAGTTCTCTCCCCTGACCACAAGGAGTTTTCGCTATGAGTTGGCTGGACCGTCTTTTCCGGCGAGGCCGGACGAAGTCCCTCCCGGACAGCATGACCGACTTGCGCCGAAGCGACCCCTGCTGGTGTGGCAGCGGCCGCCGGTATGCACGCTGCCACCGGAAAGAAGACCGGCAGCGGATGCGGGAGCTGGGCATTGACCAAAACCGATTGCGGAATAACCCTTTCGTCTGAAAGCCCCGCGACAAGGATGAGGTCTCATCCTGCAAATTCTGAGGCAAAGGGTGGGGGCCAGTGGCCCGACGTCCGATCAAGCTTCCCCGGCCACTTCGTAGCTGGCGCTGCGCCCCCCACCGGTTTTCGGCCGCAGCATCCCCTTGTCGAGCAGGTCGGCAATCTCCCGCTGGGCAGTCGCCTTGCTCACTCCCGCCAGGCCAGCGTACTTGCGGGTCGTCATCCCCCCTTCGAACCCGCCGGGGCCGGCGTCGAGCAGCCGGTTGAGGACCTTGCGCTGGCGCTCGGTGAGGCTGGCTGCGGCGTGGCGCTGCCAGAACCGGGCTTTGAGCAGAACGCCGGCCAGCAAGCTCTCCGCCCCTTCAACGGCTCGCTCAAAGCAGCCCAGAAACCACTCCAGCCAGACTGTGATATCCCCGTCCCCTTTTTGCGTCACTTCCAGAATGGAATAGTAAGCGTCCCGATCGGCCATGATCTGCGAGGAGAGGCTGTAGAAGCGGGCGGGGAGCTTTTCGTCCTGGACCAGGGCCATGTCGGTCAGGGCGCGGGCAAGGCGGCCATTGCCGTCCTCGAAGGGGTGGATAGTGACGAACCGGAAGTGCGCCAACCCGGCCCGCAGCACCCCATCGAGCGTCCCCTGGCTTTGCTCCCACCATTGAAAAAACTGCGCCATCTCCCCCGAAACCTTCTCTCCCGGTGGGGCTTCGTAGTGGACCTTTTCGCGGCCGACCGGGCCGGAGACGACCTGCATCGGCTCCCCAGGCGAACGCCATTCTCCGGCCCGAATCCGCTGCAGGCCTGAGTAGCCGGTAGGGAAAAGGGCCGCCTGCCACCCCTTCAGGCGCTCTTCCGTCAACGGTTTCCGGTAGTTCAGGGTGGCATCGAGCAACGCTTCGACCAGCCCTTCGACGTGGCGGGATGCCGGCGCCAACCCGGCAGTCGGCAGCCCCATACGGCGCGCCACAGAGGAGCGGACCGCATTGCGATCGAGGTTCTCCCCCTCGATGGCCGCTGTTTTCACGGCCTCCTCCGTGAGAATTTCGGCCTGCGCCTGCTGGCCCAGATCGAAGCCGAGAGCCTCGGCCTGCTGAAGCAACTTTCCCTGTCCCAGGCGGGCCCGTCCGAGCGGTGTCAGCAGCCGGTCACTTTGCCAGCGCAAGGCCGGCCAGTCGGGTGACTGCCAGATGTAATGAGGCATTCCTCCCCCTAATCAAATCAAAATTTGAGGTGATTATAGAACTTATTCACCTCAATCGGCAAGAACTACCTGCGTTACCGGCCGAAGCATGACCGTCTTCCTGGAAAAGTTTAAAAATTATAATTAAACTTGACATTTCCTGCCTGCAAAGTTTACACAACAATCATTTCCTTTTGACACTGATCTTTTCCGCTTGGAGGCGCCCTCAGCCGGTGCCCCAGGTGAATGGAGGTTTTTTATTTTCTGCAGCAGGAGGGGGGATCGTGAAAAACATACTTCTTTGGGGAGGGGTGGTGCTGGCCCTCCTCGGCGTGCCCGAATTTGCCCTGGCGGCGAGTCTGGAGCGAAATTTTGTCCAGGCGGTGGAGAAAAGCAAGGGGTACGCCGGTCGCGGCGCCGCCTTGGCCGCGGCGGGGCGCTCCACCGGCCGTGAGGTGCAGGGGCTCAAGGGGCAGGCGGAAGAGATCCGGGCCCTCAGTCTGCTGCTGAACGAGCGCCATCGCCGTCGCGGCGAGAAGGGGGGCGGGGCACTGGCCCGGCAGCGGCAACAAGAGGCGGTGGAGCGCTTCCAGGCCGGGGCTCAGAAACTGATCGAGACTCTGGAGAGCCTCTCCGACGTGCAGGCGCTGACCCCCGATCGCTGGCAGCGGCTGGAAGCGGTTCTCGAACAGCTGGCGCCATCGCGATCC
>JACZKF010000048.1 GCA_014860175.1 Desulfuromonadales bacterium
CCTGCATCCCCTCCCGATTTTCGGTAAACCGCGATCCCATATGGTTGTTCCCCCCCACGGCGTGCGGCACCTGTTGCCGATAAACGGCCATTTTGGCGCGGATCTCTTCCGCCGCCATCCGCGTCAGCAAGGCGTCGTCCCCCGGGTTGATCGCCGGGTACCCCTGGGGTTCCATCGGCAGATGGATGAGCACCTCCCGCCCATGCCGGTGTGCCAGCTGGGCCAGGGCAGTCGCCTGGGGCTCGCCGGGCAAAATGGCAAAGGTTATCGGAAGATCGATGGCCAGCAGGCTGCGCGCGGTCGCCAGGTCCCGCCCCAGATCGTCCATGACGATGGCGACCAGCGGCCGCGAAGAGGGGGGGCCAACTGGCGCCGACGCCGACGGGGGGTGAAAGCGCAGATGATAGTGCAGGCTCCCCCGCCACCACAGTTTAAGTTCGCGCTCCTGAGGCAGACGCTCCAGCCGCAATTCGCCATCCAGGCGGGCCAGGCGCCGGTCGAGGTCGGTGAGCAGACCGGAGGGGGGAAATTCCCCGCGGATGTCGTAGCGGGCGGGACCGTCTGGCGGAAGGCGGGTCTCCAGGTCACTCAAAGAGACGCCGCTACGCAGCAGCGTGCTCTCCAGCTCTACCCGGATGTCTTCCAGAATCGACCCGGGAACGGTGGGGGGCGGCAGCGGCACCGGTTCGATTTCAGTCGGCCGCACTCCCGCCACCGGCGGCGCAGGCCGAGGGGCTTCGGTCACCTGGAGCGACTCGCGCACCCGGGCGAGCAGAACCAGACTGCCAAGCAGAAAAGCGAGCACAAAAAGGGCTGCCAGGACTACCTTCAAGGAGGGGTAGCTGCTTTTTTTCTTGCCGTTTTTCTTGGCCGGTTTGGCACGGCTGCGGGACGCTTTTCGGGGGGCCATGATTCCAGATAAAAAAAAGGGGGCCAGGGGCCCCCCCGGATTGATCGTTCGACGCGGCTCAGGCCGCCGGGCGGTGATTGATCTGCTGGAGAATCTGCCACCCTTTGAGCAGATCGAGGGCACGCATCAACTGGTAGTCGCTCTGGTCGTCGCCGTTGAGGTTGAACCGGTTCGACGAGTCGGCCGGCGGCTCCTGCGGCCGGGAGGGCGACTCAAAGTGGTTGCGCAGATCGCTCTCGCGCAGATTTCCCCCCTCCTCCGGCTCCCGCAGCTCCATCGGCCGCACGGTGATGTCGGGGATGATCCCTTTGGCCTGGATGCTGGTCCCATTGGGGGTAAAATAGCGTGCCGTGGTCAGGCGAAGACCGGAGGCGTCGTTCAAGGGGATGATCGTCTGCACCGAACCTTTGCCGAAGCTGGCGGTTCCCATGACCACCGCCCGGCCATGGTCCTGCAGAGCACCAGCGACGATCTCGGAAGCACTGGCGCTGCCGTTGTTGATCAGGGCGACGATCGGGTAGTCGGGTTCGGTACCGTTGCCATGGGCGGAAAACTTCATCTGCGCTCCTTCTTCACGCCCTTCGGTATAGACGATCAGTCCCCGGTCGAGAAAAATGTCAGCCACCTTCACCGCCTGCTCAAGCAGTCCCCCGGGGTTGTTGCGCAGATCGATCACCAGTCCTTTGAGGGCGCCGCCGTTTTCCTGCCGCAGCTTCTCCAGGGCGTTGTGCAGGTCATCGGCCGTACGCTCCTGAAACTGGGCGATGCGCACCAGACCGAAACCGTCCTCCAGGGTGCGGAACTTGATGCTTTTGACTTTGATGATCTCCCGCACCAGGGTAAATTCCCGCGGCTTTTCAAAGGAGTCGCGCATGATGGTGAGGGTGATCTTGCCTCCCTTGGGGCCGCGCATCAGCTTCACCGCATCCATGATCCCCAGATCTTTGGTGAACTTCCCCTCGATCTTGAGAATCTGGTCTCCCGCCTGCAGGCCGGCACGGTGGGCCGGGGTGTCTTCGATGGGGGAGACGATGGTCAGGATCCCTTCGCGCACCGTAATCTCGATCCCCAGCCCGCCGAATTCGCCGGAGGTATCGATCTTCATCTCCTTGTACATGTCCGGGGGCAAAAAGGACGAGTGGGGATCGAGCGAGGTCAGCATACCGTTGATGGCGCCATGGATGAGGGTCTTCATCTCCACCTCCTCCACGTAGCTCTTGCGCACGATGGAGAGGACGTCGGTGAACAGTTGCAGATCTTCGAAGCGGCTGTTTGCCTGGGCGCTCCCGGGGGAACTGAGGCGCGCCGTGGAGATCCACCCGGCCAGCACCAGAGCCAGCATCACCATGAAGATCGTCGACCGTTTTCCCTTGTTCATCAATGGTTCCTCCGAGACTGCTCAGCGCGATCTAAGCCAGATGGCCGGGTTCTGCGGCACACCGTGGTGGCGGACCTCGAAATAGAAGCCTCGCGACCCTTCGTAGCCGGTAAAAGCGAGCACCTCACCCCCCTGCACCTGGTCGCCGACCCGCCGGGTCAGACGTGAGGCCTGAGCATACAGGGTGTAGAAGCCGTCGCCATGATCGAGGATGAGTAAATTGCCGAACCCTTTGAAAGCGCTGGCGAAAACGACCCGCCCAGGCCAGACTGCGGCCACCGGCTGATCGGGGGGGGCGGCAATTTCGATCCCCTGACTATCGTGCAAGGTTCCCAGATCCGGGTGGCGCGAGGTGCCGAAGCCGATCCGCACCGCCCCTTCGATGGGCCAGAGGAGGCGCCCTTGTTGCCGGGCAAACGGGCCATCCGATGAAGTATACGCGCGGGGTTTTTCCGATTCAAGCCTTTTAAGCAGGGATCCCAGCCTCTTGGCTCGTTCACGCAGATCTCCGAGCAGTTGCGCCAGAGAGGCCTCGTCCTGCCGTACCTGGACGAGCAATTTTTCCTTCAGTCTGGCTGCCTGGCGCAGCCCGCGACGCTCTTGCTGCAACTCGGCCATGGCCACCTGCTGCTTCTGGTGCAATCCCGCCAACTGCTGCTGGGCCTGCTCCAGATCGGCCACCTGCTGGCGATAACCGTTGAGCAATTCCCGGTCACGGCGCACGATGCGCCCCAGGAATTCATAATCTTCGGCCATTCGGGCCGGCGATACGGCGGCAAACAGGGTCCGCATCGGCCCCAGCTCCCCCCCCTTGTACAGCGCCACCAGGCGCCGGCGCACCAGACGCTCGGTCCGTTCGGTCTGTCCCTTCAGGGCCGTCACCTCCGCCAGTTTCTGCTTCCGTTGGGCTTCCAGCCCGGCCGCCTCCCGCTCGAGAGTCGAGATCCGCTTCTGCAGGCGCGCCTCTTCCCGCGCCACCAGTTGCAAGTCTTCGTCCAGCCCCTGCGCCTGAGCCTTCTTCTCCCCCAGGGTGCGGGTCGTCTGCTCGATGCGCTGCTCGATATCCTGCAAACTTTTGCGGGTCTGTTCCGGGTTGTCGGCAGCGGCCGCAAGCGGTGGCAGCAGCCAGAGGAACAAGGCCAGGGGGAGCAGTCTGGAGATGAGAGGACGGCAGTGGCCGGGCACTAACCGATCCTCACCAGTTTGCGCAACGAGAGGAGACTGCCGAAAGTGCCGAGAAAAACCCCGGCGGCCAGCAACATCAGCTGGCCGGAGAGGGGAAGGAAAGTAATGTCCCCCCAGCCGGAGCTCAGCAAGACGGCCTGTAACCCCTCTTGCAGAGAGAGGCGAAACAGGAGGTAGGCCGAGGCAAGGGCCAGCCCTCCCCCCAGCAGCCCCTGCAATGCCCCTTCGAGCAGGA
>JACZKF010000049.1 GCA_014860175.1 Desulfuromonadales bacterium
TGAAACAGGTTCTCGATGGAGTCGAGGCGGGGGGGGCGAAAATGCTCTCTTTCAACCAGCAGGTGCAGAAGATCGGCAAGATTGTCGAGATGATCACCGGCATCGCCCAAAAGACCAATCTGCTCGCCCTCAACGCCACCATCGAGGCGGCCCGAGCCGGCGAGTACGGCCGCGGCTTTGCCGTGGTGGCGGAAGAGATCAGTAAGTTGGCCGATTCGGCCGCTCAGTCGGCCGGCGAGATCACGGCCCTGATCGAGCGGATCCGGGACGAGAGCCAGACCCTGCAGGGGACGTTGCAGGAGACGATCCGGGGGATTCATGACGGCCGCCTGGCCGTCGATGCCACCAGTGGCGCCTTCGGTGAAATTACCGATACCGTCCTCGATACCCAGAGCAAAGCCGCCAATATCGCGGCGCTGGCCTTGAACCAGACCAAGCGGGCCGGCGAGATGGTGACCGCCATTGATGAAATTTCCCGGGTGGTGACCGATAATGCGGCCGCCACCCAGGAGGTTTCCGCCGCCACTCAGCACCAGTCGGCCCATATGGAAGAGCTGGCCCGCGCCGCCCAGGAACTGACCACCCTGGCAGAAGAGCTGCTGCAGCGGGTGGAGCGTTTTCAGCTGGCGGAAAAAGGGTGAACGGCGTGGAACAGGTTCTTTTGTTCCGCCTCGGCACCCACCCGTACGCTCTGGAAGTGAGCCATATCCAGGAGATTGTCGAAGCGCCGCCGCTTTACTTCATCCCCGGGGCCCCGGCTGTTTATCCGGGGGCCATGAACTTTCACGGCAACGTGGTGCCGGTGCTCGACCTGGGAGCTTTCCTGCAACTGGACGGCGGCGAAGAAGAGCAGCGGGTGCTGGTCCTGTCGCCACCGCTTTGTCCCCTCGGCCTTCTCGTCGCCGGCGTACGGCGGATCGTCAATCGTGACCCGGCCGAGCAGCGCCCCTATCGGGAAACCGGCGAGAAGGAGCTGTTCATCCGCTTCCGCTTCGAGCTGGAGGGGGAAGAGATCAATATGTTGGACATCGGCCAGCTGATCGCCCGCCTGGAGACGGCGGCCTAAGGGGGAGTAAATGGCACTGCGGATCCTGATTGTCGACGATGCCTTGTTCATGCGCAACGTGCTGAAGGATATCTTCCTGCGGGCCGGCTTTGAGATCGCCGGGGAAGCCGCCGACGGAGTAGAGGCGGTACAGGCCTACCGGGACCTCGAGCCCGACCTGGTGACCATGGACATCGTCATGCCGCTGCTGAGCGGGGTCGAGGCGACGGAAGAGATCTGCCGCTACGATCCGCAGGCCCGGGTCGTCATGTGCAGTGCCCTCGGTCAGGAGCCGCTGCTGCTGGCGGCGGTGAAGGCCGGCGCCCGCGATTTCATCGTCAAACCGTTCATCGAGCTTCAGGTTCTGGAGGTCGTGCGACGGGTGAGCGACGGGGCGGGGGAGATCACCTGCTCGCAATGACCGGCATCGACATGTCCCGATATCAGGCGATGTTCCTCAGCGAAGCGAGGGAACACCTGCGAAAGATGAACGCCGTGCTCCCCGGCCTGGAAGAGGACCCGACCGACCGGGAAGCGATCGATGCGCTGTTTCGGGAGGTGCATTCGGTCAAGGGGATGGCGGCCTCCATGGGGTACACGCAGAGTGCCGACCTCGCCCATCGGCTGGAAGATTTGATGGACGGCGCCCGCCAGACGGAGCTCCTGACGCCGGAGGCGGTGGGGCAGCTGCAGTCCGGCTTCGACCTGCTGGAGGCGTTGATCGATGATATTGAAGGGGGGCGCCCGGAGCGACTGGTCGCCCCTTTCCTGGCCGAGGCTGCTGCCGTCAACCCTCCGCCAAAAGAGCCGCCCCCTCCGGCCGCCGAAAGGATGGCCGCCGCCACGGCATCGACCGTCCCCCCGGCGCAAGCCCCCTTCGAGTCCCGCCGTGACGATCTGGTGCGCTCGGTGCGGATCAACACCAGTCTGCTCGATCAGTTCATCGATCTGACCGGCGAGATGATCACCAACCGGTACCTGTTGCAAAGCGCCGCCCGGGCCGAGGACTGGGGGCGGCTGCGGGAGGGGTTGGAGCAGCAGGCGCGACTGGTCGGTGACCTGCACCATCATGTGCTGCAGGTGCGCATGCTGACCATGGAAAGCCTTACCGGCCGGCTGCCACGCCTGGTGCGCGAATTAGCCCGAAAAACCGGCAAAGAAATCGTCTTGCATCTGGCCGGGCAGGAAGTTGAGCTCGATCGGGCCATTCTCGAGGCGCTCGCCGAGCCGTTAATCCACCTGGTGCGCAATGCCGTCGACCACGGCATCGAGCAGCGGGGGGAGATCAGTCTGCGTGCCTGGCGGGAGCAGGATCAGGTACTGGTGGAGATCGCCGATAATGGCCGCGGGATCGACCCGGCCGTCATCCGCCGCCAGGCGGTGGCGAAGGGGATGCTGAGCGCGGCCCAGGCCAAGGGGCTGAAAGATCCCCAGGCGCTGCAGCTGATCTGCCTTCCCGGCTTCTCCACCGCCGAGCAGATCACCGACACCTCCGGTCGCGGCGTCGGCATGGATGTCGTCAAATCGGCGGTCGAGACCCTCGGAGGTTCCCTGGCCATCGCCTCCACTCCGGGGGAGGGGACCCGCTTTACCCTCAAGGTGCCGGTATCGATAGCGATCATCCACCTGCTGCTGGTCGACTGTGCCGGGCACCGACTCGGCATCCCCTTTACGCGGGTGCTTCGGGCGGTGGAGCTCGGGCGGCGGGATATCCGAACCGCCGGGGGCAAACCGGTGGCGGTGGTCGCCGGGGAGGAGGTGCCGCTGCTGTCGCTGCGCAAGATCCTCGGCCTGACCGGCCTTCGCCCGGGGAATTCCTTCCCCCTGATCCTCACCGAGGCGCGAGGGCGACGGGTGGGGCTGGTGGTCGATCGCCTCGCCGGCCAGCGCCAGGCCTTCGTCAAGGGACTCTCTTTCCCCCTCAATCGCCTGCCGGGGGTCAGCGGCGCCACTGTCCTCGGCGACGGCAGCGTCGTGTTCGTCCTCGATCCACCATCGCTGCTAGCGGGGGACCCCGGAAGACCGGCCGGCACGCCCAGAGGTCGGCGGTGAGTCTGCATCGGCTCACCG
Source organism: Desulfuromonadales bacterium (assembly GCA_014860175.1). Lineage (GTDB taxonomy): Bacteria > Desulfobacterota > Desulfuromonadia > Desulfuromonadales > JACZKF01 > JACZKF01. The sequence goes on from JACZKF010000049.1 coordinate 3,116, forward strand.
CCGACCAGCTGCAGAGCCTGCGGGAGGTCCACAGCTTCGGCGCGGCGCAGGCAGCCGCGGCGCTGGCGCAGCTGCTCGGGGAAGCGGTGTCGCTGCCGCGCTCGCAAGTGACCGTGATCGATATCGCCCGGCTGCCGGCACGGCTGGGGGGGGGCGGCCCGGTGAGCGCCGGGATCGCCCTGCACCTGCTGGGGGATGCCCGGGGAGCGGTTTTGCTGCTGCTGACGCCGGAGAGTGTCGGCAAGCTCCTTGGCCGCAGGCTCGGCCATGCCGACATGCTGCTGGATGAGCTGGGAAGCTCCACCCTCAAGGAGATGGGGAACATTCTCGCCTGCTCCTACTTCAATACTCTCGGCGGCCGGATGGGCCTCACCTTGCGCCCTTCGGTCCCCCAGCTGTCCTGCGGTGCCGTCGAGGCGGTCATCGCACCACTGGTGAGCCGGGAAAGCCGGTGCGAGGAGGGGGCCTTGCTGGCCGAGGCCGAATTTCACACCCTGCGTGAAGAGGCAGGGGCGATTCGCGCCCGGTTTTTATTCCTCCCGGCCGCCATCTCGGTGCACCATTTTCTGCAAGCACTCGGTCGCGCCGAAAAAAAATAGCGGCCGCCCCCAGCTCGAAGCCCACCCCACTCGATGCAAGATGCGTTCGACGGGCGAAAGTGCTAAACTGGCGTCTTGTCCGAACCTCTCTTGGGAGAACCACAATGCGAACGATTTTTCTGCTGCTGCCGGCGCTGCTCCTGCTGGGGCCGGCCGCTGCCTGGACCGAGAGCACCCCGGCAGGGCTCAACGAAGTAGTGCGGGCCCTGGAGGGGCCTTTCCGTCCCGGAGCTGCCCGCGGGTCGGCCATTGTCGATTTCGAGGCCGACTTCTTTCAGGAGTCACGGCTGGCCTCCCTCGACCGGGGGCAGCAGGGGCAGGGCCGGGTGGCGGTGCGGTTCGACCGCCGCGACCCGCAGCAATCGCCCCTGGCCAAATTCCGCTGGGACTACCAACAGCCGACCACCCAGCAGATCGTCTCCAATGGGAGCACTCTCTGGTTCTACCTGCCGGAGAACCGGCAGGTGATCGAGTCTGATTTCGATCAGGCGGCCCAGCGCCCCGACGACCCGATGGTTTTTCTCACCGGCCTGGGGAATCTGTCCCGCGATTTCCTGATCAACTGGGGCTCCCCGGACCGCGACAGGGAAGGAAACCCGGTCATTGAGCTGCGTCCCCGCCGCCCTTCCCCACTGATGGAAAAACTGGTGGTGGTGGTCGGCCGACAGGCGGTCGGTGATCAGCGGCAGTCGGCGATGGTCTTCCCCATCGTCTCCACCACGGTCTACGA
>JACZKF010000508.1 GCA_014860175.1 Desulfuromonadales bacterium
GGTCTAGAAAGTGAAACCGAGATTCAGGCCAGCGAGGAACTCGCTGTCCAGGTTGTTTTTGGCCGCACTGGACAGCCCGGAAGAGTAGAGCAAGGAAGGGCTGATGGCGAGATTTTCGGTGAGGGCGTAGTCGGCGCTGACGCTCAGCTCGTAGTTGTGCCAGCCATGATGTCCCTCCTCCGTACCCAGGGAGTAATCGCTGCCGTAGTTGTAGCTGATCAGGGCACCCAGGTTGATCCCGAGTTGATCGGTCACGGTGAAGGTGTGGCCGACGCTGCCGGTCACGAATAGGCCGTCCCCTTTCGCCTCGTCGTAATCCCAGTAAACCGTGAGATTGGGAGAGAGCAGGGTGTTAACGGTGAGGCCGAGATAGAGTTCGTTGGTATCATCGAGCCCGTCGAGGTTGTAGAAGATGTTGCCGACGCTGACCGCGAGGAGGTCGTTCAAGTCGGTGGAGTAGTCGAGAACGATGTCGGTCTCAGTGATCTCGCCCGACTCGAGGCCGGCGCTGTCGGCATCCCGGGTCTGCAGGTTGCTCCAGTAGCTGAGAGTAAACCCCTTGGCGCTGAGATCGACCCCGGTCTGAACGACCGGTTTGCTGCCGCTCAGGTCAAAGCCGCGCCACAGATATTTGTCGTAGACCCCGACGTAGGCGCCGCCGGTAACCTCGACGGCGGCCTGGGCGCTCGGGACCGTCCCGGCGGTCAGCAGCACGGCAGCCAGCAGAGTGATCGTGAGTTTTTTCATCTTCCTTCTCCTTGAATGAGGTTTGATGCCGGCCGAAAACCTTTCCGGCCGGATTGCACCGAATCGCCTACGACTGGCTCACCGTCTGGACGCTGGCGGCGGCGGCAGCGGCGCTCCCCGCGCCCATGCCGGCCGCCGATCCGGAACCGCCGATGTTGATCCTCTGGAAATCGGGGTAGGCCTCCAGGCCGACTTCCGATACGTCGAGGCCGCGGAACTCGTCTTCGGCGGAACAGCGGATGCCAATGGTGTACTTCAGAATCAACCAGGTGGTGGCGCTGGCGGTCAGGACAAAGGCTCCGATGGCGGCCACCCCGAGCAACTGGGTGAGGAAGCTCGCTTCATCGTTGGTGAAAGGAACCGCCAGGGTCCCCCAGATACCGCAGACCAGATGCACCGACAGGGCGCCGACCACGTCGTCGATCTTCAGCTTGTCGAACAAGGGGACCGCGATCACCACCAGAATGCCGCCGACGGCGCCGATGAGCACCGCGGCACCGGGGGAAGGGGTCTGAGGTCCGGCGGTGATACTGACCAGGCCGGCAAGGGCGCCGTTGAGAGCCATGGTGACATCTACCTTGCGGTAGATGACCTGCACCAGAACCATGGCGGCGATCATGCCGCCGCAGGCCGCCAGGTTGGTGTTGACGAAGACATTGGCCATCTCGATGGCGGAAGCGGCGCTGCCGAGGGAGAGGACCGAGCCGCCATTGAAGCCGAACCACCCCATCCAGAGAATGAAGGTGCCGAGGGTGGCCATCGGGATGTTGGAGCCCGGCATCGGATTGATCCGCCCTCCTTTGCCATATTTCCCTTTGCGGGCGCCAAGGATGATCGCCCCGGTCAGGGCGGCCCAGCCGCCGACCGAATGGACCAGGGTGGAGCCGGCGTAGTCGGTAAAGCCCAGTTCCGACAGCCACCCCCCACCCCAGACC
>JACZKF010000509.1 GCA_014860175.1 Desulfuromonadales bacterium
CACTCGAGCAGCGGGATCTCCCCCATGGCAACGGACAGCTGCTCGTTGCGCACCAGACAGGCAATCCCCTCGCTGGTCAACAGATCGCGGAGCATCACCGACTGCGGTCGCTCATGCAGACTGAAGGTGGCCAGCTTTTTCATCCCATCTCCCCTTTCCATCTTTAACTCTAAGCATAAACGTTCGAAGGCCAAGGCGGGATAAAAAAAGGGCGGCCGAAGCCGCCCAGGCGTTTGCTACTGATGGGAGCTTCTTACCGCCGGCGATCGTTGGCCACGACTACGACTGTCCCGGGCCGGGTCACCACGACCCGCTCGCTGCCATAGGAGCGACGGTGGTCATCGATGATGACGACCCGCGGCTCCTCGTGCCAGTGACGATTCCGACGGTTTTTCTGGTGCTTGTTCTGGTGCTTGTTTTGGTGTTTATATTGCTGGTGCCGGTTGTCCTGGCGGTAGTAAGGGGCTTCTTCCCGCACGTAAATGACCTGCGGCTGGCGCTCGATGCGGGGGAGCGGCGAACCGATGCCGATGGTAATGGCGAGATCGCGCAGGACCAGGTCGGCGGCACTGGCACCGGTGGGAACGAAGAGCAAGCTGGCGGCAAGAACGGGAAGAAGCAGTCGTTTCATGGTGGGCCTCCTTTGGAATGTAATCCATTTGCCACCATGCTAACGCTCTCGAGCCGCCGGCGCAGCCGACATCTGTCGCCGTTGGGCCGGATGTCGGGGTGAGCCGTTGTCATTACAGGTAGTTGACAAACCCGACATCGGGCCGGACGAACCCTTTTAAACCTTGCACGCCTGCAGAAGCTGCAGAAGTTCGTCGCCGAGGACGGTCTGCTGCCATCTCTTGAGCCCTGGCACAGTCACCAGTTCCTCCGGCTGGCGGGGGGCCTGGCGGGCCAACTCCTCCAAGGTGGCATTGTTGATGACAATCCCCGGGTCCATCGCCAAGGCGACGGCCTTGCCGCTGCGCCACTCTTTGAGTTTGGTCAGACGCCCCTCCACCTCCGGGTCGCGCAGTCGCCGCTCGCCCCGGGGGAAGATCGGCAGCTCCTCCTCCGGCTTGGCCAAGCCTTCCTCGACACAGCCGAGAAGCTCGCGCCCGTAGCGGTCGGCCAGCCGAGGGGGGACCCCCTCGATGCCGACCAGCCCCTTGGCCGCACGGGGCCGGATGCGAGCGATCTCCAGCAGCGACTTGGTGCCGATCACTTTGAACAGGGGGCAGTCCCGGCGGCGGGCTTCGCCGTCGCGCCATTGCAGCAACAACTCGAGAATGGCCAGACCTCGCCGGTCGAGAGCGGCCGCCCCTTTGGCTCGCACGAACAAAGGAGCCTCGCCGGTGGCCTGGAAGCGGACCGCTTCGAGGAGGGCGAACTCTTCGCCGGCCCACTCCAGGCGCCCCTTGGCCGCCAGCTCCCCTTCGAACAGGTCGGCCAGCCGATGCAGATGTCGGGTATCTTCGGCGGCATAGTGGAGCATCCCGGCCGGCAGCGGCCGTTGCGCCCAGTCGGCACGCTGGTACTGCTTGTCGAGTTCGACGCCGAAATGCTTCAACAGCACGTCGGCCAGGCCGATCTTTTCTTCTCCGAGAAACTGGGCCGCGACCATGGTGTCAAACAGCCCGCGCACGGTCAGACCAAAGTCGCGCCGCAGGGACCGCAGGTCATAATCGGCGGCATGAAAGATCTTGCGGACCGCCGGGTCGGCCAGCACCGGCCCCAGTGGGGCGAGGTCCGGCCCGGCCAGCGGGTCGACCAGCCAGGTACGATCGGCGGTAGAGAACTGCAGCAAACAGACCTTCTCCTGGTAGCAGTGCATCGAATCGGCTTCCAGGTCGACAGCGATCGCCCCCTCTCCGGCTAAGACGGCGGCAAGCTCTTCAATTTCCTGGGTGGTAGTAAGAACGGGAACAGACATGCGTACTCCTATCGAGGTCAAAATCGCCTCCGGATGCCAAGAGTCGCCGGGTGGCTTGGCGTCCGGGATGAAAAGAATCCCCTTCGAATTTACACCAGGGGGAGCGCCTTTTTGTGGGCGCCATGCAGTGGCCAGTCAGCGAGGTCGGTCGGGGTCAGCCAGCGGCTCTCCCCCCCTTCCGCCACGGCCCAAGAGGCCTGTAGACGAGCGCGAAACAGTCTCAGGTCGAGGCGAAAGTGGCTGTAGGCGTGCTCGATGCCGCCGACCAGCTCCACCCCACTGCCTCCGAACTCTCCCAGCAGGCGGGCGGCCGCCCCTTCCGGCGTCTCACCGCTCGCCTGCTGGGAGAGTTCGGAGGCAGTGGGGTGGAGCTGGTCGGCGGCATCGAGCACGCCTACAGCCACTTTCGCCTCGACCTGAGACTGTTCCGCGCTCGTCTACAGGCCTCTTGGGCCG
>JACZKF010000050.1 GCA_014860175.1 Desulfuromonadales bacterium
CCCCTTCGACCAGCACCGGCAGCACCCGGCCGACATCCCCCCCCCAGCTCTGACGGCTGATCGCCTCCTGCATTTTCAGCAGGCGGTCGAAGCGCTCCTGGCGAAGGGCCTTGGGGGTGTCGTCGGCCAGCTTCGCGGCGGCGGTACCGGGACGGGGGGAGAAGAGGAAGGTGTAGGCGTCGGTAAAGCGCACCTGCTCGACCAGCTCCAGCGTCTGGGCAAAGTCGTCCTCGGTCTCGCCGGGGAAGCCGACGATAACGTCGGTGGTCAGGCGGATCTCGGGACAGACGGCGCGCAGCCGCTCGACCAGCTCCAGATAGTGCCGGCGAGTGTAGCCGCGGTTCATCGCCTGCAAAATGCGATCGGAGCCGCTTTGCACCGGCAGGTGCAGATGTTTGCAGAGTTTGTCCAGCGCGCCGAAAGCGCTGATCAGCTCCGTGGAGAGGTCCTTGGGGTGGCTGGTGGTGAAGCGGATCCGTTCGATTCCCGCCACCTCGCTGACCTGCTGCAACAGTTCGGCAAAGTCGACCTCCCCCCCCTCCTTGCGCCCATAGGAGTTGACGTTCTGGCCGATCAGGGTCACCTCTCGCACGCCGCCGGCCGCCAGCTGCCGGACCTCCGCCACGATCTCGGCGCTCGGCCGGCTCAGCTCCCGCCCCCGCACCAGCGGCACAACGCAGAACGAACAGAAGTTGTCGCACCCCTGCATCGCCGTCACGAAGCGGGTGACCCCCTCCCCTTCGGCCCGCTGGGGGAAGAGCCGCAGCCGGGTGTCGCGGTCGAGGAACTCGGTCTCCTGACAGCGCACCCGGTTTTGTTCCACCTCCTGCACCATCTGCGGCAGGCGGTGGACATTGTGGGTGCCGAAGACCAGGTCGAGCCAGGGGACTTTGGCCAGCATCTGTCCCCCCTCCTGCTGGGCAACGCAGCCGCCGACCCCGAGGATCAGCCCCGGGTTCTCCTGCTTGAGCGGTTTGAAGCGGCCCAGATGCCCGTAGACCTTGCGTTCGGCCTTGTCGCGCACCGAGCAGGTATTGAGCAGGATCAGATCGGCGCCGGCGGCAGCCGGCACCTGACGGTAGCCGATCTCCCCCAGCAGCGTAACGATCCGCTCCGAGTCGACCACGTTCATCTGGCAACCGAAAGTTTCGAGATAGAAGGTTTTTTTCATAGTCCTGCAATGGCAAGTAGGCGACTGAGAAAAGGCGATTCCAGCCAGCCAGATTAAACGCAGGTGGGGAGGGAAGTCAACCCGGGCCGTCGACCGCTAATGGACCGGACCGGCCAGACGGGAGACGAGCTGCTGGTTGGCCGCCAGAGTCAACTCCAGGAGGGAGGTCAGGCGCCCCGGATGATCGATACAGGTGAGGGCCAGGGCGCGCGGCGAATGGCTGCCGGTCAAGCGAAAGGAGCCGAGGTCGGCGCCCAGAGGCTGGAAGGCAAAACCGGTCAGCTCGCGCAGGGGGAGGCTCTGCAGCCGGGGGCGGAAAAACCCCCGGCGGACCAGTATCCGCCGGTCGGTGACGGCATAGAAGACCTTTTCCCATTCGAGACGGGCATGCACCAGGTGGCCGATACTCAGATAGAGCCCCACCAGCACAAAAGGGGCGGGAGCCCAGCCGAGGAGCCAGTGACCGAAGACCGCCCGCAACGGCACCCCGATTACCAGCCAGTAGACGGAAAACACCAGCAGCAGCGACCCATAAAAGGAGTGGCGCCAATTGCGGAAGCAGAAACAGGTCGGCGCCGGTCGCCCTTCCCAGCGCAGACTCTCTCCAGGCTGCAGAACCGGCGTCCAGTCCACCCTACCCCCCCAAAGCCTTGAGCCGGGCGGCGGCGGCCTGCCCCAGCTTACCATCAGGGTCGGCGGTGGCCACCGCCCGATAAAGCTCCACCGCTTTTTGCCGCTGACCGCTTTGGTCGTACCCCTCGGCCAGCAGATACCCCCCCTGGACGGTCGGATACAGCTGCATGCTCTTCTCCAGTTCGACCACCGCCCGGGCGGTCTCCTTCTGCTGCAGCAGGACGTAGCCGAGCCCCATCCGCGACAGGTAGAACTGGCCGTTGACCTGTACCGCCCGCGCCAGGTGCGGCCGGGCCGCCGCAGGTTCCTCGGCGCGCAGATACGCCATCCCCAGGCCGGTCAGAATCAGGTACTCCTCCGGCGCGGCGGCGGCGGCCTGCAGATAGGCGGCGATCGCCTGCCGGGTCTCTCCTTTCCCTTCCAGCTGGCGCGCCTGATCGTACAGAGCGTAAGCCCCCTGGCGCTCGCGCAGACCGGCGGTGGCCAGTTGGTACGGTTCGCGGCCGCTGCTGCCGCCGGCCTGCGGATGGCGGTTGCGGATATAGTCGCGATTGTCCTGCATGCGTTCTTTGGAGAAGGGGTGGGTGCGGAAAATGCCGGCCAGCTTCGACGGCGCCGCCCCCCCTTCGATCTGCCGATAGAAGATCTCCTGCAGTTGCACCGCCCCCTGCGGGTCGTAGCCTCCCCGCACCAGGTAATCGATCCCCAGTCGGTCCGGCTCCCGCTCCTGTTCCCGGCTGTAGGAGCGATCGAGGAGAGTGGCAGACAACTGTCC
>JACZKF010000051.1 GCA_014860175.1 Desulfuromonadales bacterium
GGAGCTGAAAGGGCTGCTGCCTGCTGGCGCCATTACAGGTCCTGAATGGTTATCCTAAAAGGAGTAAGTCATGGCACTTGAAATCAAACCGTCCGACCTGCGCTACAAATACACGCGCCACAAAGCAACCCGCCTGGCGCCGAAATTCAGCGGCAAACCCGATCCCGCCCTCTTCGACCGGGAAGATCTCTACGAGGTGCTGCCGATGCTGGCGGCGGTGATGGACGCCCTCGGCAGCAACGACAGCGAGGTGCTGCATCGGCTCGAAGAGGTAATGGTCCGCCAGATGCCGAACTTTATCAGCAGCCGCGAAGAGGTCTACGATTGCCTGCTGGCGGTGATGGGCGATCTGCTGGCGGATTGAGCCGGCGACAGGCGTTTGCCTAAGATTCAGGCAGCAAGCCGCCAGCGCAATTGCCAGTCAAGATTCATTTTCATGTAAAAAATCGGCAACTTCCAGACTTTTATGATTTTGGCACAGCACATGCTTTAGTAAACGCAGCAACAGCGGCACACAGTGGTGCCGATGGGAACCGCAAGGCAACGTAGCCCGACAGGACCATCCTGTGCGGGTTTTTTGTATTCGAAATTGACTCAGGCGCCACGGCGGCGCCACAGGGCAGAGACGCCCCATCCGGACAGTCCGGGTGGGGTATTTTCATTCTTGCCCCCGCAGGCGACGACCGGAGGCGCCACCGTCCCCTCCCTGGTCACGCTCCTGCGGTGGGCGGCACCCCAGCACGACAAGGAGATTCATCATGGCCAAGAAGCTTCGTCAGATCGCCATCTACGGCAAAGGCGGCATCGGCAAATCGACTACCACCCAGAACACCGTCGCCGGCCTCGCCAGTCTCGGCAAAAAGATCCTGATCGTCGGCTGCGATCCCAAGGCCGACTCGACCCGCCTGATCCTCCACGCCAAGGCGCAGAACACCGTCATGGACCTGGTCCGTGAGCGCGGGACCGTCGAGGACTTGGAGCTGGAGGACGTGATGAAGATCGGCTACGGCGACGTCAAGTGCGTCGAGTCGGGCGGCCCCGAGCCGGGGGTCGGCTGCGCCGGCCGCGGCGTCATCACCGCCATCAACTTCCTGGAGGAAGAGGGGGCCTACACCGAGGATCTCGACTTCGTCTTCTACGACGTCCTCGGCGACGTCGTCTGCGGCGGCTTCGCCATGCCGATCCGGGAAGGCAAAGCGGAAGAGATCTACATCGTCTGTTCCGGCGAGATGATGGCCATGTACGCCGCCAACAACATCGCCAAGGGGATTCTCAAGTACGCCTCCTCCGGCAAGGTCCGCCTGGCCGGCCTGATCTGCAACGCCCGCAAGACCGACAAGGAATTCGAACTGGTCAGCGCCCTGGCCGCCAAGCTCGGCACCCAGATGATCCACTTCGTCCCCCGCGACAACCAGGTGCAACGGGCGGAGATGCGGCGGATGACGGTCATCGAATATTCCCCCGAACACCCCCAGGCGCAGGAGTACCGCACCCTGGCGCGGAAGATCGCCGACAACACCATGCTGGTGGTGCCGACGCCGCTGGAGATGGAAGAGCTCGAAGATCTGCTCATGGAATTCGGCATCATGGAGCCCGAAGACGAGAGCGTGGTCGGCAAGGCGGAGAGCGCGGCGTAACGAAACAGAGGTCCCATACGACATATAGGTCCCCTAGGACCTATGCCAAGGAGCCATCATGTCCGAAATAAAGAAAATACCCGGCATCAGCAAGGAATCGACGCAGGCGCTGATTGATGAAGTCCTCGATGCCTACCCCGCCAAGGCGCGCAAGAAGCGCGCCCCGCATCTGGGGGCCAACGATCCCGCCACCGGCAAATCGTGCGTGCAGTCGAACAAGAAGACCGTCCCCGGCGTGATGAGCGCCCGTGGCTGCGCCTATGCCGGCGCCAAGGGGGTGGTCTGGGGGCCGATCCGCGACATGGTCCACGTCTCCCACGGCCCGGTCGGCTGCGGCTGGTACTCCTGGGGGACGCGGCGCAACCTGATGAGCGGCATCAACGGCGTCACCCAGTTCGGCATGCAGTTCACCTCCGACTTCCAGGAGAAGGACATCGTCTACGGCGGCGACAAGAAGCTCAAAGTCCTGCTGCAGGAGGCGCACGAGCTCTTCCCCCTGGCCAAGGGAATTTCGGTCCTCTCCGAATGCCCGGTCGGCCTCATCGGCGACGACATCAACTCGGTGGCCAAACAGAGCGCCAAGGAACTCGATATCCCGATCATCCCCTGCAACTGCGAGGGGTTCCGCGGCGTCTCCCAGTCGCTGGGACACCACATCAGCAACGACACCATCCGCGACTACATCATCGAGACGCGCGAATTCGCCGAGCCGCAGTCCCCGTACGACATCGCCCTGATCGGCGACTACAACATCGGCGGCGACGTCTGGAGCGCCAAGGCCCTCCTGGAAGAGATCGGCCTCAACGTCAAGTCGGTCTGGACCGGCGACGGCGAGATAGAGAAGATCGCCGCCACCCATCAGGTCAAGCTCAACCTGATCCACTGCTACCGCTCGATGAACTACATGTGCAAGGTGATGGAGGAGAAGTACGGCATCCCCTGGCTGGAATTCAACTTCTTCGGCCCGACCAAGATCCGCGAGAGCCTGCGCGCCATCGGCCAGCGCTTCGATGCCACCATCCAGGAGAAGGTCGAGCAGGTCATCGCCAAGTACGAGCCGGTCATGCAGGCGATCATCGACGAGTACAAACCGCGCCTGGACGGCAAAAAGGTGATGCTGCTGGTCGGCGGCCTGCGCCCCCGCCACACCATCGGCGCCTACGAGGATCTCGGCATGGAATGCGTCGGCTCGGGCTACGAATTCGCCCACAGCGACGACTACGACCGCACCGCCCCGGAGATGCCGGAAGCGACGGTTGTCTACGACGATCCCTCCGAGTACGAGTTCGAAAAATTCGCCCACGCCCTCAAACCCGACCTGATCGGCAGCGGCATCAAGGAGAAATACGTCTTCCAGAAGATGGGGATCCCCTTCCGGCAGATGCACAGCTGGGACTACTCCGGCCCCTACCACGGCTACCAGGGGTTCGAGGTCTTCGCCCGCGACGTCGATATGGCGGTGAACAGCCCGACCTGGAAACTGGTGAAGGCGCCATTCTAAAAATCGTGAGGCGTGAGGGGTGAGGAGTAAGGTGTAAAGGCCTTTTCTCTCTTCACTCCTCACTCTTCACTCCTCACAAGGAGTCTACTCATGGCCAACGCACTCGGACTGGACGTCAAGCCGGTCACCGAATACGCCCCCGAAGAAGTCGAGCGGGTGCGGAACTGGATCAACAGCGCCGACTACAAGGAGAAGAACTTCGCCCGCCAGGCGCTGGTGATCAATCCGGCCCACGCCTGTCAGCCCCTCGGCGCCCAGCTGGTCGCCCACGGCTTCGAAGGGACGCTCCCCTTCGTCCACGGCTCGCAGGGGTGCGCCTCCTACTACCGCTCCACCCTCAACCGCCACTTCCGCGAGCCGGCGCCGGCGGTCTCCGACGCCATGACCGAGGACGGCGCCGTTTTCGGCGGCCAGGCCAACCTGCACGAAGGGCTGGAGAACGCCTACGCCCTCTACAAGCCGAAGATGATGGCGGTCTTCACCTCCTGCATGCCCGAGGTGATCGGCGATGATCTCACCGCCTTCATCAACAACGCCCGGCAGAAGGGGTGCATCCCGGCCGACTTTCCGACCCCTTACGCCAACACCCCGAGTTTCAACGGCACCCATATCCATGGCTACGACGCGATGCTGCTGTCGATCCTGCAGACCCTCACCGAAGGGAAGAAGATCGAGGGGCGCTGCACCGGCAAGCTCAATCTCATCGCCGGTTGCGACTTCAACACCGGCGATTATCGCGAGTACAAGCGGATCCTCGACGCCTTCGGCATCGCCCACACGCTCCTCGCCGATATCTCCGAGACTTTCGACGCCCCCTGCGACGGCAACTACCAGGTCTACGCCGGCGGCACGAAGCTGGAAGATACCGCCGATTCGATCAACGGCAAGGCGACCATCACCCTCGGCCCCTACGCCACCCCCAAGACCTTCGCCTGGATCAGGGAGAACTTCGCCGGAGAACACGCTTCAATGCCGATGCCCATCGGCATCGAAAAGACAGACGCCCTGCTGCTGAAGCTGGCCGAGCTCTTCGGCAAGACGGTCCCCGCCCCCCTCAAGGCCGAGCGCGGCCGCGCCGTCGACGCCATGACCGATGCCCAGCAGTATATGCACGGCAAGAAGTTCGCGGTCTACGGCGACCCGGACTACCTGCTGGGATACGTCTCTTTCCTGCTGGAGATGGGCGCCCGTCCGTACCACATCCTGTGCAGCCGCGGTACCAAGAAGGTGGAAAAGGAGCTGCGGGGACTGCTCGACGCCTCCTCCTACGGCAAGGGGTGCACGATCTACATGAACAAGGACCTCTGGCACCTGCGCAGCCTGCTGATGACCGACCCGGTCGACGCCATCATCGGCGACACCCACGGCAAGTTCGCCGCCCGCGACGCCGGCATTCCCCTCTTCCGCTTCGGCTTCCCGGTCTTCGATCGGGTTAACAAGCACCGCTATCCGCTCATCGGCTACCAGGGGGTAATCAACATGGTCACCGAGATCTGCAACAAGTTCATCGATATCCGCGATGAGACCTGTGAGGACCGGTTTTTCGAGATGATGCGGTAAAAAGGACTATTCAGTCCTGCAATCTTATGCAGGATGCAGCCTTGAAGCTCCCCTCCCTTGATGGGAGGGGCTGGGGGGAGGGTGATGTTCTCACCGCCGCCCCCTCTCCCCAACCCTCTCCCACAAGGGGAGAGGGGGCCTTCAAGCTTCAGGAACGAAGCCCTCGCCCAACGAGGTACCACATGTCCAAACGCGACTACTACGACGTCTCCAAATGTGAAACGGCCGAAAAGGGGGCCCCGAAGTTCTGCAAGAAATCGGAACCGGGGGAGGGGGCCGAACGCTCCTGCGCCTACGACGGTGCGCGGGTGGTGCTGATGCCGGTCACCGACGTCATCCACCTGGTGCACGGCCCCATCGCCTGCGCCGGCAACTCCTGGGACAACCGCGGCGCCCGCTCCAGCGGCAGCCAGCTCTACCGGCGCGGCTTCACCACCGATGTCATGCACAACGACGTCGTTTTCGGCGGCGAGCAGAAGCTGTACGACACCATCCTCGCCCTGGCCGAGCGCTATGCCGGTGAGGCCAAGGCGATCTTCGTCTACGCCACCTGCGTCACCGCCATGATCGGCGACGACATGGAGAAGGTCTGTGCGGCGGCACAGAAGCAGGTTGCCGTCCCCATCGTGCTGGTGAACACCCCCGGTTTTATCGGCGATAAGAACATCGGCAATCGCCTGGCCGGCGAGGTCCTGCTAAAAGACGTCATCGGCACCGCCGAGCCGGAATTCACCACCGATTACGACATCAATTTGATCGGCGAGTACAACATCGCCGGCGATCTCTGGGGGATGCTGCCGCTCTTCGAGCGCCTCGGCATCCGCATCCTTTCCTGTGTCAGCGGCGACGCCCGCTTCGCGGAGCTGCGCTGGGCGCACCGGGCGCGACTTAACGTCATCATCTGCTCGAAAAGCCTGACCAACCTGGCGAAGAAGATGAAGAGCCGCTGGGGGATTCCCTATCTGGAGGAGTCGTTCTACGGTCTCACCGACACCGCCCAGGCGCTGCGCGACATCGCCCGCGAACTCGACGCCAGCCACGGCAACGGCGTGATGAGTGTGCGGGTCGAGGCGCTGCTGGCCGAGGAGGAGCCCCGGTGCCGGGCCGCCCTGGCCCCCTACAAGGCGCGGCTGGAGGGGAAAAGCTGCGTCCTCTTCACCGGCGGGGTCAAGACCTGGTCGATGGTCGGCGCCCTGCGGGAGCTCGGGGTCGAGATCCTCGCCGCCGGCACGCAGAATTCGACCCTCGACGACTTCCAGCGGATGAAGGCGTTGATGCACCGGGACGCCGCCATCATCGAGGACACCTCCAGCGCCGGGCTGCTGGCGGTGATGTACGACAAACTCCCCGACCTGATCGTCGCCGGCGGCAAAACCAAGTATCTGGCGCTCAAGACCCGCACCCCCTTCCTCGATATCAATCACGGCCGCGCCCATCCCTATGCCGGCTATGCCGGGATGATCACCTTTGCCCGCCAGTTGGAGCTGACCGTCAACAATCCGATCTGGCCGGTGCTCAATGCCAGAAGTCCGCTGGAGATGGCGCCCGAGGAGCGGGCGGCGGTGGTGAAGGAGGCCGCCGGGCATGCGGCAAAATGTCTGAAAAAAGGTGGAGAAGCGCCCGTAGGGGCAATTCATGAATTGCCCCTACATCGAGAAGGCGTGCAGGTTCCGGCCAAGCTCGGCACCGTCAATCCGCAGAAGAACTCCCCGGCCCTCGGCGCCACCCTGGCCTTTCTCGGCATCGACAACATGCTGGCCCTGCTGCACGGCGCCCAGGGGTGCTCGACCTTCATCCGCCTGCAGCTCTCCCGGCATTTCCGCGAGCCGATCGCCCTCAACTCCACCGCCCTGAGCGAAGAGAGCGCCATCTTCGGCGGCTGGGAGAACCTGAAGGTGGGGATCGCTCGGGTGATCGAAAAATTCCAGCCGGCGGTGGTCGGAGTGATGACCACCGGTCTGACCGAGACAATGGGGGACGACGTGCGCAGCGCCATCGTCCAGTTCCGCCAGGAGCATCCCGAGCAGGCCGAGGTGCCGGTGGTCTGGGCCAGTACCCCTGACTACTGCGGCTCGCTGCAGGAAGGGTACGCGGCGGCGGTGGAGGCGATCGTGCGCACCCTCCCCCTAACCCCCTCCCATAAAGGGAGGGGGGACAATTCTCCCTCTCCCCTCGTGGGAGAGGG
>JACZKF010000510.1 GCA_014860175.1 Desulfuromonadales bacterium
TGTTATCTGCGTTCATCTGCGTTCATCTGCGGCTAAAAGCCTTAATCCTAAAACCATTACGCAGATAAAAAAAAACAGATAAATGCAGGATGAACGCAGATAAGGCAGAATCTAAATTATTTATTTTTATCTGTGTGCATCCGCCTTTATCAGTGTTCCACATCTGTGTAGAAGTCCTTGACCTAGATGTTATCTGCGTTCATCTGCGTTCATCTGCGGCTAAAAATTATGCTTAGAACCTGACCCCCGCCTGCACATACACAATCGCATTCCGGTAATCATTCCGGTCGTGATCCGAATCCTCCCCCTGACGGACGGCGCCGATACTGGCGGTGAGGCGGCGGCCGAGGTAGTCGATGGCGGCTTCGAGGCGGTGGCGCCAGGCGTCTTCCCCTAAGGGGCGGAAAGCGACCTGCTCCACCCTTCCCGCCAGGCGCAGAGCCCAGACTTTGCCGAAGGGGGCGGCGAAGCGCAGGTCGAGGCCGGTGGCGCGGTCGCGGCGGTCGATCTCGAGGTAGTCGTCCTCCCGCGAGTAGAGGCGCAGCTCAGCTGTGTTTCGCCCCTTCCAGTTCAAGGCGACGTCGCCCTGGCGGGTCTCGGAGAGCCCGTCTTCCACCGACAGGGCGACCTCCTCGGCATAGCTGACGGTGCCGACCAGCCCGGGGTTGAGGTCCCAGCGCCCCTCCAGCCGCCACAGCCGGCTGCGGTGGTTCGACCCGGTTTCCGGCTCGATCCAGGCGCCGCCGACCCAGCCGGCGACGGTGAGACGGTTGGTCGGCTGCCAGCGCAGGCCGGCGGTGAGGTCGGCCCGCCGGTAGTCGTCTGCCTCGAAATCGAAGCGCCGCTCCTCGCCGGCCAGATCGAGGAGGAGTTCGGTGCGGGGGCCGAGCTTCTTCATGCTCTCGACCCGGGCGATGTGCGCCTGCGAATCGTCCCCCTCCGGCTCGGTGTAGTCGAGGCGCTCGTAGCGGTAGACCAGGTCGGAGCGCCAGCTGCGCCCCTCCAGCCGGTAGCGGGGGCTCACATCGAGGCGATTGCGGCCGGAGGTGTTGACCAGGGGGTTGTCTTCGGCCACCGGCTGGCGCGGGTCGACGACGACTCGGGAGTACTCGTCGGTCACCAGCAGGGTAAAGGGGCGGCCGGAGAACAGCTCGGCCCGAACCAGCCCGCGCTGGATCTCTTTCAGCTGGGTCTCGTTGCGCTCGTCGAAGCGCTCGTAAAAGCGAAAGCGCAGGGCATAGTCGGCATCGAGAACCAGGGAGCGGGTCTCGTACCGCCCGGAGATCCCCGGCTCCACCGTCGCCACGAAATCCCCCCGCCGGTCTTTGCTCAGAAAGATGTTGTCGTTGTACTCCCCCCGGGTAAACAACCGCGGATGCAGCTCCGCCTTGCCCCAGGCAAGCGAGTGGCTGCAGACGGTGAGCAGCGCCAGACAGAGTGACCAACGAACAACAAAACTCATTGCATACCTCAAAGTTAGGATCTTTCTATTTAGCCGCAGATGAACGCAGATAAACGCAGATGAAACCAAAAATAATTGGTTTAAACTAAAAACAATTATGATTCAAAGAGCTTGCTTACCAAAAAATAAGATTTTATCTGTGTGCATCCGCCTTTATCGGTTTTTACATCTGTGTAAAAAGCCTTTGACTGGATGGTTATCTGCGTTCATCTGCGTTCATCTGCGGCCAATTAGCTATTGTCCTTTGTATTGCATCTGCGGCAAATTAGCCGCCTAGAATCAGCGCTGATAGTAATACCGCCCCCGCTGTCCGAAGCTCTCCGCGTCGTTGTACACCGCCCCCAGCAGCCGCGCCCCCTTGAGGCTGGCGAGGGCCTCCTGGACTTCTTCCGGTTTCGGCCCCCCTTCGCGGACCACGAACAGCACCGCGTCGACCAGGCCGGAGAGGACCTGGGCGTCGGCGAAGGGGAGGACCGGCGGGGTGTCGATGAGGACGTAGCGGTCGGGGTAGCGGTTTTTGAGCTCGCGCAGGATCTCCCGCATCCGGCCGGAGGCGAGGAGCTCGACCGGGTCGGCCACCGCCTCGCCGGCCGGCAGCACCACCAGCTTGCCGAGACCGGTCTTGATCAGCGCCCGGTCGAGGGTGACGCCGTCCTTGAGGCAGTGGCTGAGGCCGACTTCCGGGGTGATCCCGAGGTAGTGGTGAATGGACGGCTTGCGCAGGTCGGCATCGACCAGCACCACCGAGTGGTCGTACTCCTGGGCCAGCGCCAGCGCCAGGTTGAGGGTGGTCAGCGATTTCCCCTCCGCCGCCAGGGAGCTGGTGACCATCAGCAGGTTGCGGAATTCGTTGCCGCGGGTCAGCTTCACCACCAGCGAGCGCAGCTTGCGGTAAGCCTCCCCGGCCGCCTCCTCGCGCCCGTTCCAGGCGGCCAACAGCGGATGGGTGACCGGCAACGGGTCGACCTCGAGCAGCCGCTCGAGCCCCCCCGGCGCCGCCGGCCTCGGTACCGCCGCGACCGGTCTTACCTCTTCCTCCACCCGCAACTTGGCGGCCACCTGGATGGCTTTCTGCAGACGACTCATTACTGCTCCTATTTTAAAAATCTATTTAGCCGCAGATGAACGCAGATGAACGCAGATAACACCTAAATCAAAACCATTTACACAGACACACAGATAAAATCTTTTTGGTTAAAACAAATCCTAAATCCAAATCAGATGTAAAAAGACCTGCTCTTGCCTAAAAGCCTTATCTGCGTTCATCTGCGTTCATCTGCGGCCAATTGCCTTGGATTTGTTTCTATCTGTGTGTATCCGCTCTTATCTGTTTTCACATCTGTGTAAAAGACCTGCCCTTGCCTAAAAGCCTTATCTGC
>JACZKF010000511.1 GCA_014860175.1 Desulfuromonadales bacterium
CTCCCTAAGTACCGCTGAACAGGCTAAGGGAAGCCAGGCGATCCGGACCGAGGTGGGGAAGATTTCCGACATGGTGGCTCAGATTGCTACCGCCACCCGGGAGCAGAGCAGCGGGACCGTTCTGATTACCCAGGCGGCAGAAAAGATGCGGGAGCTGACCCTGCAGGTAAAAACATCGACCTTTGAACAGAACTCGTCGGGAAAAGTCATTGCCCGGTCGATGGAAGAGATCACCGAAATGATCCGCAAAATCCACCGGGCCTGCGACGAGCAGATCCGAGGGCGCCGGCAAATTGTCGAGGCCACGGAGGGGATCCGGGCCTCCTCCGAAGTCAGTGTCGAAAGTTCCGGGGTGCTCGATGGGGCGGCACTCAGTCTCGGTCAGCAGACCGCTGTCATGCGCAAGGAAATGGAGGTATTCCGGTTGCGGGACCAGCGGCAGGGACCGATTTCGCCAGGGTGAGCAGCCCCCTTTTCCCTTGACACTCCAGGGGAGGATCTGCTATCAATACCACGCTTTGGCGGCAGCAAAAAACCGTCGCCTTCGGCCCCGTAGCCAAGCGGTAAGGCAGAGGTCTGCAAAACCTCCATCACCAGTTCGAATCTGGTCGGGGCCTCCATCTCAACTCCAAAGCCAGCCCAACCGGGCTGGCTTTTTCCTTGCGTGGCAACCATGCCGCTGTCGCTGACCATCCTGACCCTGTTTATCCTGCTCGGTGCCCTCGCCGGTTTTCTCGCCGGATTACTGGGGATCGGCGGCGGCATTATCCTGGTGCCGCTTTTCCTCTGGGCTCTTCCCCTGGCCGGATTTGCGCCTGAAGTGATGGTGCATTCGGCCCTTGGCACCAGCCTGGCGATTATTCTGCCGACGGCGGTCAGCAGTACCTGGGGTCATCGGCGGCGGGGCAATGTCAACTGGCATCAGGTTTATCGACTGGCATCCGGTGTGCTGCTCGGGACTCTTTTCGGCGCCATGGCGGCAGCCAGGCTGCCGGGGGTCTGGTTGCAGGCGCTGTTTGGCGTCATGCAGATCCTGGTCGGGCTGAAGCTCTTCTTTCGCCCCCGCCACCTCCCGCCGGAAGAGACGGCGGCCAGCTCTTTTGGGCCGCTGTTCCTGGTTGGGGCTCTGACCGGCGGGTTTTCCGCCTTTTTCGGGGTGGGGGGAGGAGTGATCGCGGTGCCGCTGATGATTCTCTTCCTTAAGTTGCCGACGCCCATGGCGGTAGGGAACTCCAGCGCCTTGATTGCCATTGCTTCGCTCGCCGGAGCCGCCTCCTATGCCTGGCACGGGCTCGGGGTCGCTGGTCTCCCCCCGTACTCCATCGGCTATGTCAATCTCCTGGTCGCCGTCCTGGTCGCCCCGAGCGCCATTTTGTTGGCCCCCCTTGGGGTGCGCGTTGCCAGCCGCCTGGGCGATGATAAAATTTTGAGGCTATTCTCCATCTTGTTGATCCTCATTGGCGCCCAGATGGCTTTTAAGGCTTTTTGAGGCGCCGGAGTCCGGCACATGCAAAGAAAGCCAGCGGTGGCAGGGCAGTTCTACCCGGGAGAGGAGTCCGAGCTGCGGCAGCTGGTGGAGGGTCTCCTCGTCGGCACCGATGAGCAGGAAGCGGCTCTCGGCATTGTCTCCCCCCATGCCGGCTACATCTATTCCGGGGCGATCGCCGGTCGGACCTTCGCCCGGGTCAAGGTTCCCCGCCGGGTAATTATTCTCGGCCCCAATCACCACGCCTTCAGCCATCCGGCGGCGCTGTTTCCCCCCGGAAGCTGGCAGACCCCCCTGGGTGAAGTGCCTATCGATGAGCAACTGACCGCCCAGCTGCTGCGGGAATCGCCCCTGCTGGTGACCGATCCCCTGACGCACCGCTATGAGCATGCCCTGGAAGTGCAACTCCCGTTCATCCAGGTACGTAACCCTCAGGCGAGTATCGTCCCCATCTGCCTGGGCTTCAGTTCGCTGGAGAAGCTGCTCGCTATCGGCCAGGCGCTGGCTCGGGCCATCGCCGCCTCCCCGGAACCGGTTCTGATGGTGGCCAGCAACGACATGAGCCATTTTGAAACCGGCGAGGTGGGCCGGAAAAAAGATGATCAGGCCCTTGAGCGGGTCTTGGCCCTCGATCCAGAGGGGCTCTGGCAGACGGTGCGCAATCACCGCATCAGCATGTGTGGGGTCGTGCCGGTCACCGTCATGTTGGCTGCCGCCCGGCAGCTTGGGGCCAGCCGCGCAACTCTGGTCGGTTATTCCAACTCCGGTGATGTGACCGGTGACCAGTCGCAGGTGGTCGGGTATGCCGGGGTCGTTGTCAGGTGAGTGCTGAGGCATGATGGGCGATTTGTGCTGAGGGCAGGGTGATGTATTGTCATTCGTCTCTCATTGAGCTATAAGAGGACGGGCCGAAAGCTGTAGCGGCCCGTCTTTTATTACACCGCCAGGAGTTTCTGATGTCCAGTCTGCGTGTTCGTTTTGCTCCCAGCCCCACCGGCTATCTGCATATCGGCGGTGCTCGCACCGCCTTGTTCAACTGGTTGCTGGCCCGCAAGGAACAAGGGACCTTTATCTTGCGGATCGAAGATACCGATGTGGCTCGTTCGACCCAGGAGTCGGTCGATGCCATCCTGCAGGCGATGGAGTGGTTGGGGCTTGACTATGATGAGGGGCCGCTCTATCAGTCGCAGCGGTTCGATCTCTACCGGAGCAAAGTGGACCAACTGGTAGGGGAGGGGAAAGCCTACCGCTGCTACTGCACGGTGGAGGAGCTGGAGCAAAAACGCGAAGCCGCCCTGAAAGCCGGGGGAAAACCAAAATACGACGGCACCTGCCGCGAGCGCCGCGACCAGCCGACGGGGCTCCCCTTTGTGGTACGGTTTCGCACTCCCCAAGACGGGGAGACGGTGTTTAACGACCGGATCAAGGGGACGATCAGCTTCCGTAACGACGAACTCGATGACGTCATCATTCAGCGCACCGACGGCACCCCGACCTACAACTTTGTGGTGGTCATCGATGATGCCGATATGGGCATCACCCTGGTGATCCGCGGCGACGATCACCTCAACAACACACCCCGGCAGATCCTGATGTACCAGGCCCTCGGTTGCCCGGTCCCCGAATTCGCCCATGTGCCGATGATCCTCGGCGCCGACAAGGCCCGACTCTCCAAGCGCCATGGCGCCACCTCGGTGATGGCTTACCGGGAGATGGGGTACCTCCCGGAGGCGATGGTCAACTACCTGGTGCGCCTCGGCTGGTCCCATGGCGATCAGGAGATCTTCGGCCTCCGGGAACTGGTCGAAAAATTCTCCCTGGAGAACGTCGGCCGGTCGGCCGGGGTATTCAATCCGGACAAGCTGCTGTGGCTCAATGCACACTACATCAAAGCCGGCGACCCGCAGCGTCTGGCCGCCCTGGTGACGGAATTCCTGCTTGTCCGGGGAATCGACCCGGCCACCGGTCCCGATCTGGTGGCAGTCGTGCGCACCTTGCAGGAGCGCTCCCGAACCTTGCTGGAGATGGCCGAGGCGGCGGCCTTCTATTACGCCTCAGAGATTTCCTATGAACTGGAGGCGGCAACGAAGTTCCTCACCGCCGACCGCGAGGCGCCACTCGCCGCCCTCGTCGAAAAGTTGGAGAAGCATGCCACTTTAGATGAAAGCGCGGTGGAAGCGGCCATCAATGAGGTGCTGGCGGAAACCGGTCTGAAACTCGGTAAACTCGGACCGGCAATCCGGGTGGCACTGACCGGAGGGACGGTCAGCCCCGGTATCTTCGAGATGGTGGCGGTACTCGGCCCGCAAGAGAGTTCACGGCGCTTGCGCCGAGCCCTGCGTCATCTCCGCTGACCTCCACGCCCCGCCTTTCGGCGGGGTTTTTTTTGCCCTGAAGTTTGACATCAATTCTCTTAATGGTATTGGTATGAAAACTTGGTCTGCTGGCGGCGGGAGTCTTCAGGGTGATGAACTATCGAAGCGTAACCAATCTCAATTCCCAACTTCTGCAGTGGACCCGACGGCTGCCGCGCGACCTGGAGCTGATTGTCGGTATCCCGCGCAGCGGTCTGCTCGCGGCCAACCTGCTGGCCCTGCATCTGAACCTCCCGCTCACCGATCTCGATGGTTTTGTTGCCGGCCGAGTCATGATGGTCGGTGCTCGCGGTCCTGACCTTGGAAGTCGGTATCTCGAGCAGCCACGCAAGGTTCTGGTCCTCGATGACAGTCTGCTCGACGGGACGCAGATGGTGCGGGCCAGGAAGGCGCTGGAAAATCAGCGCAGTTTTCACCAGCTGCTCTTTGCCGCCGTCTATCTGCAGCCAGGGAAGGAGTCGCTGGTCGATTATTTCTGCGAAGGGCTTCCTCGCCCCCGGGTGTTCGAATGGCATCTCATGCATCACCCCAACCTTCGCCACTGGTGTGTCGATATCGACGGCGTCCTCTGCGATGACCCGACGGAGGCGGAAAACGACGATGCGGAGAATTATCGGCGTTTTCTCCAGAGCGCGGAGCCACGGGTGGTGCCGAGCAAGGAGATTGGCTGGTTGGTCACC
Organism: Desulfuromonadales bacterium; assembly: GCA_014860175.1. GTDB lineage: Bacteria > Desulfobacterota > Desulfuromonadia > Desulfuromonadales > JACZKF01 > JACZKF01. Next base: position 4,542 of record JACZKF010000511.1, read on the forward strand.
TGCCGGCTGGAGAAATACCGGCGGGAAACAGAGGAGTGGCTGCGGCGGCACGGCATCCGATATCGGCAGCTGAAGATGATGGATCTTCCGGATATGATGACGCGACGAGCGGTCGCCAATTATGCCGGCTACAAGGCTGGGATCTATCTGGAAAGCGGTGCGCAGCTGTTCATTGAGAGCTCGCTGCAGCAGGCCAGAGAGATCAGCCGCGGCTCCGGCAAAAGCGTGTTTTGCTTTGACACCCGGGAGATGATCCACCCTGGTGCTTTGACTCAAGCCATGCACCAACCGAAAACCGTCCTTAAAAACCTCTTCAAACCTTTCGGCCTCCGCCCCAAGCGCCTTCCGAGTTAGTATTCCCCCGCTTTATCCTCTGCAGTACTAAAATCCTGATTTCTCGGCCAAATCGCCCTCTCTGGTGACGAAAAAAGTAGAGACTCGCCTTCAGTAGTTATTTCTAATTTCCCTCCCCATTTAATTCAAACAATATTGAACGGTCTTTATCATTATTCCTCGCTTAAACTTCTGGTTCAATAAGCAGTAAAATGCCTTGTTTGGCAAATCAAAAACAAGATGAAAATCTTTCAGTGAGACTGATTCTCATTTAAAAGAGGCTCTCAGCTGAGTTGGTACTCCTTTCGCAAGGGCCTCAATCGTCCGCTGCTTCCAATCCGGAAGCCAAATGAAAATCTTGTTGCAGGAGTATTCAATGGTGAAACAAGGAAGTAGATTGGTCGCCCTGGTGGTGGCACTGGCATGTATGTTGGTTTTTGCTGGCTGCGGTGGTGGGGGCGGGAGCAGTTCTGCCCCCTCCAGTGCGGCGCCAGCCATGGGGGTAGCGGTCGACCCGTATATCGTCGGCGCCGTCTTTCAGGAAATCGCCCCCGATGGAACGATTCTTCAGGAGTCGACCCCTTCGGACGAGCAAGGGGGTTTCCAGTTCGCCACCTCGCTGAAAACCGGTTCCACTATCCAGATGAAAGCCGGGATGCAGGGGGTGCACAACAAGGCTCCGTTCACCGGTCTGCTCAAAAAGAAAGTGAGCAACCCTTCCGAACTCCAGGTGGTCTCTCCCCTGACGACTCTTCTGAATGGGGCGATGTCGGAAACGGAGCTACTTTCTCGGTTGGCTGACGCCGGGATATCCGGCTTGGGGCAAGCGGACTTCCAGGCCGACCCGATGCTGGAGATGGGGGCGGCGGATATTTCCGAGCGCGGATTGCGGCTGCTGCAGGCCAACATGGCGGTCAACGCCTGTCTGCAGTTGTCGGCCGACTACAGCGGCAATGCCTGCCTGGAGGGGGACCGTCTGACCCGAACCGCGCAATTGGTGCAGGCGGTGCTGAATCGGGAAAATTTCCTCTGGCATTCCACCAACTCGGAACTCACCCGCGTGATCGGTGAGAAGGGAAAAGATTTCGGTCTCTTCCTCGCCGCCTCGGTGGCGGTCATCGATGAGGTGGTGACCGGGATGAAGGCCCAGCCGGGGCTCGATGCGGTCGCCGAGGCGCAGGCCTTGATGGATGTGACCCCCAGCCTGATGCTGTTCTACTATGCCCAAACCAACCGCGGCGATCAGGCGGTGGAAGAGGGGATTCAGAGCGGGCTGATTGCGGATGTCGAAGCCGATGAAGTCCCCGTCCTCCTGGCCAGATGGAAGGAGACCTTCCCCGGAAAAGGCACTGGGGCTGTAGGGAAAAACAAGCCGCCGGTAGCGGTTGCAGTGGAAAACCAGACAGTTGCCTCCGGTCAGACGGTCAAGGTGAGCGGCGCCGGAAGTTATGATGCCGATGGTGACAACCTCTCTTACCGCTGGAATTTCGCTTCCCGGCCGACGGGGAGTCAGGCCGGTTTGGCCAATCCTTCAGGGGTGGAATCCACCTTTGTCGCCGATGTGGCCGGTACTTTCGAAGTCAGCCTGGTTGTCAATGATGGCAACACCGACAGCAGCCCCAGCGTGGTCAGCATCGTCGCCGAAGCCAGTGCCGCCCCGGCGCCCACTCCTGAGCCCGAGCCGACCCCTGAGCCCGAGCCGACCCCCATCTATAGCGCCCCGTCCCTCGACTCTGTGAAAGTCAACGGCACCAGCTGGGTTCTCAACTGGTCACAACCCAATGAGGTTCCCTCCGGCGGCTATGACATCTGGATCGACGGGCAAGATACCGGTGCTACCAACCGCACCACCCAACTTTCCGCGGTGATCAGCGGCTTGACCGCCGGCGTGCAGCACTGCTTCCAGGTGGAAGGACGCTATCTTCAGGTCACCCCTAACCAGTTCCCGCTGTCGAACCGAGTTTGCGCCGATCCGCTGGCTTCCGAGCCTGCTCCGACCGAGCCTGCGCCATCTGCGCCTGCTCCGTCGGCCACGGATCTCGGCCCGTTGCGGGTATTCCCCTGGGCTGAGGGGTACGGTGTCGTAGATTCCAAGGCAGGGCGTGGCGGGACCATTATCAAGGTAACCAATTTGAACGACAGTGGTGCCGGTTCCCTTCGTGCCGCTGTCTCGGCCAGCGGTCCGCGCATCGTTGTCTTCGAAGTTAGCGGTACCATCAACCTTCAATCGCCGATTACAGTTTCCAACCCGTATCTTACAGTGGCGGGCCAGACTGCCCCCTCCCCGGGAATCACCCTCAGGGATGCGTTTTTAATCATCAAAACCCACAATATTCTGATCCAACATCTGAGAGTTCGCACAGGCGATACCGGCCCCAGTAGTCTGCCGGTGCGCGATTCTCTACAAATGCCATATAACTCAACTATTTACAATATTATCATCGATCATTGCTCGTTTAGCTGGGCGATCGATGAATTAGCTGCCATCTACGGGGATAACGTAACCATCAGCAACTCTATCTTCAGCGAAGCCTTGCATGATTCTTTCAATAGCAAGGGCCCTCATTCGAAGGGCATCCTGGTCAGCTCAGGGGCAGATAATGTGTCGCTGATCAAGAACCTTGTTGCTCACTGCGATGACCGATTTCCGAATGTAAACGGTGGCAATAAGAAATTTATTTCGACTAATAATCTTTACTATAATGCCGGAAGTCGCTACGTATCAATATCAGATCCATATGCATTGGGATATAATACTTTTGTTTCCGAATCAGATCACTACAAAGATGGACCGAGTACGACTTTGTCGGGAAGCGGAGCCGTATTCTACCTGCACAGCTCGATCAATCAGACTGGAACAAAAGTTTATATTGGAAATACTCTCTACACAGGGCGTTTCCCTTTTATGAAAAATATGGCTGGATCGGGTGTCCTGGTTTCCACCAGACCGCATTGGGAGAGTACCATCAAACTTCTTCCTAATTCTGAAGTTCAAAGCTATGTTCTGGCCAATGCCGGGGCGCGCCCAGCTGACCGGGACGCGGTCGATACCCGGATCGTTACTGAAACCAAGAATGGCACGGGCAAAATCATCGACACGCCATCGCAGGTCGGCGGTCATCCGATTTTGGCCAAGAACAGCCGGACTTTTGTCATCCCATCGAATCCCCATGGTGATGACAACGGAAACGGCTATACTAACATTGAGGAAATTCTCTATCAGATGGCCTTGGCGGTAGAGGGTCGTTCCCTGTAAAGACCACCGCCACAATTTCTACCCTCAAGTCCCCGCATTTTGCGGGGACTTTTTTTTGCGCCAGGTATGGCGTGTGGTGCCCCACAATTGACAGTGGCCGATCATCTGTTAACCTCCGCCAATGGTTCGCGGGAACACAAGTAGAGCCCCGGAGGGGTCTCATTCGGGAGCGGAGGTCGAATGCTTTCCGTCGTTCCTCATCATCACGGTCCACGTCGGGGTGGACACCTTTAACGAGTTTCCCCGCTTGGCCTACCTTCACCACTGGAGCAATCATTTTCGAGACCTTGGGCGGCTCCTACTTCGATGCGCATTGGAAGGGAGATCTTGGCTGTCTTGGGCTCACGACCATTGAGGAGACGCTGGAGATGGTCGTGATCGTCATCTTTTTGCATGCCCTGCTCAGCTTTCGGGAACTCGGTCGGCCGGTGGCGGGTGGGCCGATCGACGTGCGAACGTTCTTGGCCTTGGCGCGGAGACGTCTCCGAGGGAAACGCTATTGCTGGAACCTATCCGCGAGTCCGGAATGAGATCTTCCGGTTCGGAATGGCGGCTGCTCTCCCCTCTGTCCGGTTCTGATGGGGAGAACTGAGGTGGAGTCGCACCTTGAGATGCCGAAACCGTTTCGCAACAACGCCTATGCGCTTACCGCCCTTCTCCTTTCACCGGCGTTGGCGGCCGAAACGGTTGCGACGTTACGATGTGCCATTCATCGAGGAGGGGTCGCCTGGGGGGAGGTCCTGCGCCACGCCAATCAGCATTTCTGCTCTCCTCTGCTCTATGTCCGCCTTCGCGAGCACGGGCTGCTCGAGGCGCTCCCGGCCGAGTTGGCGATCTATCTCCGATACCTGCACGCGGCCAACTGGGAGAGAAATGAGGAATTCCGGAGCACCCTGGTGGCCGTGTTGAGAATCGCGGAGGAGTTGGGGATTGAATGCATGCTCCTGAAAGGGGGGGCAACCTTCTGCGCCTGCCTGTACGGAGACCTTGGGGCAAGGATGATGGGAGATCTCGATCTCCTGGTGTCAAAAGAGGATGCTGTCCGTCTGCAGCGGGAGATCATTGCCAGGAGGGGGGGCCGGGAGCTTGGCCGGGGAGAAAAAGACCGGCGTCTCTTTTCCGAGGAGTTCGAACATTACCATCTCCCCCGCCTTTTGCCGGCCCAAGGTCCGGTCGACATCGAAATTCATTGGGAAATCGGCAGCGGGCAGGTCAGAAGGGGATTGCCGGCAGCAATAATGTGGCAGCGGCGAGAGGCGATGGCTCTGGACGGGGTTGCCGTTTTCCTCCCAGATCCAACCTGCAGACTGCTGCATGTGACCTTGCATGCCTTACTACCGCATCGTGAATATATCCGCTCATCACTGGCCCTGGCCCACCTGGCCGAGTTCAGCGCGCTGCGGCACAAGTACCACGATTCGATTCAATGGGATGAGTGGCTGGCCGCCGGCACCGCCGCCGGAGTCCGCTCCCAATTCACCCTCTTGCGGGAACTTGAGACCTCTCTGGCCGACCGCCGGGATCACGGGCAGGCCGACCGCCCGCGGCTGTCGACTCTGGCTGGGCGCGAGCGTCTGCTGGCGGCCGGTGCCCTGATCGGCCATGGACCGGAACCGGCCAGCCCCTGCGAGAACATGAGAAAGAAGGTGATCCTCTTCTGGATCGGCATCTTCTATTGGCAGAAGGTTCCCGGCTGGATTTGGAATAACTATTGTTACCTGAAAGGGTGCCGCAGCCTCCCCCGGCGGTTTTACCTGATGACGAACTGGATCCTGCGCCGGCTGGTTTTTCCCCGGAGGAAGAGAGAGGCGAAAACGTGAAGTCAAATCGGACACGACAACTTGGTGAGCGCAGAGTTTCCCTGGAGCGAACAAAGCATTTTTTGCTGCTGGCAGCCAGCGCCTTCCTCCTATGGCCGGTTGAGGCACGATGTTCAGAGCTTCCCGTCTTCCCGGGAGCGACCGGCTTCGGGGTCACGACCCAGGCGGGGCGGGGAGGGCAAATCATCCCGGTAACCACCTTGCGCGACGATGGACCTGGGTCGTTGCGGGCCGCTTTGGCGACCCCAGGCCCTCGAATCATCGTTTTCGCGGTCGCTGGTACCATTCGTCTGCATTCCGGAAATCTAACCATTCACCATCCTTCGGTGACGATTGCCGGCCAATCGGCGCCGTCGCCTGGCATATCGATCCGGGGCGGGCATCTGGGCATCGAAACTCACGATGTTCTCGTCCAGCACTTGCGAATCCGGGTCGGAGACGATCCGGAGGGATCTGATCTGGGGAGCCGGGATGGCATCCAGATTCTCGGTCCTGAGGCGTACAATGTCGTGATTGATCACTGCTCCGTCAGCTGGGCTATAGACGAAAATATTGGCATTAACGGCGGTGCTGCCAATATCACAATCAGCAATTGCATCATCAGTGAGGGTTTGAATCACTCTCTCAACCGGAAAGGGCCGCATTCAAAAGGAATTTTGATCGGTGAAAAATGTTCCGTAACACTTTTTCGCAATTTGCTCGCCCACAATGACGACCGACATCCGAATATTAAAGGAGGAGCTACAGTAGTCATGATCAACAACTTTAACTATAACGGTGGCAAAAGATGGGTACCACTTTCTGACGATGAAGGATCCGGGCCGATCAGGCTGGCGTCGCTCGGCAATATTTTCCAAGCCGGGCCCAATACCTCGGCGAGAGCCCTTTTAAATGTTCACCGGACGGTCAGACCGGGAACCCTCATTTTCCTGGAAGACAATATCCATTCCGCCGACCGATTGATTTCGGGGGACGGGAGTTTTGAGCTTGCGGATTTGCCCCCTGCATGGATTCCTCCGGGCGAGGTCCTTCCCAGCAGCCTGGTCAGGGAACTGGCGCTCGGAGGGGCCGGAGCCCGGCCGCGGGATCGGGACGCCGTCGATCTTCGCATCGTGGACGAGATCACTGGCGGGCGCGGTGCGTTGATTGATTCGCCTCGGCAGGTCGGAGGATGGCCCGACCATCCTGTCACCTATCGCCCCTTCCCACTCCCTGCCGAGCCGCACGGGGACCAAGATGGCAACGGCTATACGGCCATCGAGGAACTGCTTCATCACATGTCCGCCGAGGTGGAGGGGAAAGTAGCGCCCAATGCTTCCCCGGTAAAACTTTTGGCCAATTGAAACAGATCAAATGGGAATTATACTCACGGCGAGCTAAATATATAGATAAACTAATTAAAAAATTCACCGGCCTGCCTTTGTTAACTGAGGGGGTCAGAAGTCAGCAAATTATTCCAGCGAAAAGGAAACCAAGATGTCTTTAAAGTACCTGGTCCTTGGGATCGCCACCTATCTGCCTTGGTTCGACAAAATCCGTGCCAGTCGAGCCCATACTGGAGGAACGGACTCTGCCAGGTACTGTTACTCCGTTTGGCTTCGCCACCTCGTCAATGCCTATCAAAAGGGGGTATGCACTAGCTACCCGAACGCTGTGGCGGAACTCGGTCCTGGTGATTCTATTGGAATTGGACTTTGCGCGCTAATTTCAGGGGCGGATGTGTACTACGGCCTGGACGTTGTCAAATATGCAAATGTGGATAGAAATTTGGAAATATTCGAGGCATTGGTCGAGTTGTTCAGAAGGAAGGAGAATATTCCGGATGACCAAGAATTTCCGAAACTGAAACCGCTTTTGGATTCATATGATTTCCCGAGTGAAATATTGCCTGACTGCCATTTAGAGAAATGCCTTAATGACAACCGAATCAAAGAAATTAGGGAATCCATAATTGCAGCGGATCGCAAGGATTCCAAAATCAAATACGTAGCTCCTTTCCATGATAAGAATGTAATAAAACAAGAGTCACTCGATATGCTTTACTCCCAAGCGGTCCTTGAACATGTAGAAAATCTTCATGAAATTTACGACAACATGAAACATTGGCTTAAACCTTCCGGTTTTATATCACATCAAATTGACTTTAAGTGCCACGGTCTCGCACGAGAATGGAATGGCCACTGGACATATTCAGACTTAAAATGGAAATTAATAAAAGGTAGGCGTCCATATCTTCTTAACAGGCAATCCTTATCACAGCATATGAAATTTATCTGCCAGCACTTCAAAGTTATCGGCGAGGTAAAAATTACAGTCGGGGAGACGAGAATACAACCTAAAGATCTTGCTCCTTCTTTCAAGCATATGTCCAAGGCAGATCTGTCGACGAGTGCAGCCTTTTTCCAAGCGGTAAAGAAATAAACACTACACATATACTTCAAAGGGGAGATTATTGCCAATTCTCCGCTGAAGTGATTTGGAAAGATCCCTGCGGATGCATAACCATATTCCCGGATTTTTTCAACTCAGGCCACAGGTCAGATAACTGAATATTCTAAGTTTAAATGAAGGATATTGTACATGGCTTTACAAGTATCCATTCTTCATATATTCGGCCGCATGGTGCGTGGGGGGGCAGAGATGCGGACCTTGGAGATCATGCGGTATATGGACCGCAGCCGCTTCCGGTTCTGCTTCGTGGCTCTGTCTGGCCTTCCTGGCGAACTGGACGAGGAGATCCGGTCGCTTGGCGGTGAGGTCTTCCACCTGCAGCTAAGATCTGCCTGCTTCCCCTGGAGATTCAAGGAACTCATTCGACGCGAAAAGATCACCGCGGTGCATTCCCACGTTCATCTCTTCTCCGGATTCCTACTCGCCCTGGCCAGAAGTGAGAAGGTCCCTGTACGCATTGCCCATTTCCGCAGCATGCGGGACGGAACTCGGACCGGCATTCGTAGACGATGCCAGAATCAACTCATGCGCTACTGGACTGACCAGCACGCGACGAACATTCTGGCAGTTTGCGAAGGTGCCATGGCAACAGCCTGGGATCCGACCTGGCGAGGCGATCCTCGCTGCGAGGTGATTTACAATGGACTCGATCTCGCACCGTTCGGAAAGCCCCAAGACCGGGAAGGAGTACGCCGAGAGTTTGGGCTGTCCCCTTCCTCCCGTCTCTGCATTCACGTCGGTCGCATGGTCGAAGCGAAAAACCATCCCCGTCTCATCGCAATTTTCCGCCATCTCTCCCGTGAGATCGACGATTCGGTCTTGCTTCTGGTCGGACGCGGCGAGAGGGGACCGGAAGATCGGCTGCGACAGATGGTTCGCGAATTCGGACTCGGCGAACGGGTCATCTTCGCCGGCGAGCGGACGGACGTCCCGCGCCTGCTGAAAGCTTCGGATCTGCTCCTCTTCCCCTCCCTGTGGGAAGGATTGCCCGGGATCATCCTGGAGTGCTGTGCGGCGGGGCTGCCGGCCTTGGCGACCGACCTGCCAGGGATTCGCGAGATCCAGGCCTGGTTTCCCGATCTGGTTGAGGTTTTGTCGCTGCAGAGCGCGGACGAGGGGTGGGCTGCAGCCGCTGCCGCGCTTCTGCAGTCGCCGAAGCCACGGGCTTACTCCGTCCCCGATCTCTTCCAAGGGACTCCGTTTCGCCTGGAAGTTGCAGGGGAGCGCCTGTCCCGAATCTGGGTGAACAGATGATGTCCGGCCGCCAGTACCTGCAATCATTCGGCCTTGTATTCTACGCCGCCACCGGCTTGTTCCTCTTTGTTTTCACCAATCCTCTGAGCGGCCTCGATCTCTACCCGATCTGTGTCGCCAGCACCGGCTTTCTCGCTTTGGCACTGGCCTACACGCATTGGACGCGGGAGCGTCGGATATGGTCCATCTCCGGGGTTTATCTCGTCGTTTTTTCACTTTTTCACTGCGGACTGGTGCTGGTGTTCGCGCTGCGGATGGAGATCGGAACTGAGTTCGTCAGCTATTTGAATAAATGGCTCTACAGCGTAGATACCAAAACCGCAATCATCCTGGTGATGCTGGCCGTTTGTTCGTACCAGTTCGGGGTGACTCTCTCCAGCTTCTGGGGGCAGAACTCAACGCCCCCCACGGATAACCCAGCAAAGCGGGTCATCCCGGTGATCGGGTTTATTCTGGTGGCGTCTTCCTTTGCTGTCTGGGCCGCGATGGTCGTCCTTCATGGTGGGATCGGGCTCTTCGGCGGATCCTATTCCGAATACCGGGAATCGACCCCAGGCTCTCTAAACGGGTGGCTCTACTTTTTCATCGGGGTGGGGCTAGTTTACCTGGCTATCTCCCCGGCGTGCCGATGGCGGCGGCTGGGGCTGGCGATCTTTGCGCTGTTTTCCGTGCTTGCGATGGGGCTTGGGTTGAGGGGCGAAGTGCTATTCCCAACCTTTTCCGCCCTTGCCGTTTACGGGATGAAAAAGTATCCGATCAGCATCACAAAAGCGGCCCTCCTTGCCTTTGTACTCCTTACCACCATAGCCGCGGTGCGGCAGATGCGGCAGGTCGGATTTCTCGAATATCAATTTTCCCTTGCTGCCTTGGCTCCTGCCAACGCGCTAGCGGAAATGGGGGCTTCGATCCGGCCGGTAATGGAAGTCGTCTCCTGGGTCCGCGCTGGCGACGAGTTCATGCAGGGGAGGAGTTACTGGGCCCCCATCGACCGGGTGCTGGTTTACCTTGTCCCAGGGTGGGAACGGCCGCCTTTGCAGGAAGATGACCGGATTCTCGGCCAGACGATCGGCCGGCGGGCCGGCGCCGTCGGTTTTTCCACCATTGCCGAGGCTTACTACAACTTCGGCCGATGGGGGGTAGCGGCCTACATGTTCTTGCTAGGTCTGCTCTTCGGCCGCATGGAGCAGTGGCCCCCCGACCCCCACCGGCAATTGGCGGCCGGGGTGGTGCTTTTTCTCTTTATGATCCAGATCAGGAACACCTTTATCTTCGTCCCCGTCAGTCTGGTCATCGGTCTGGTTCTGGTTTACATCACTTCCCTCATCGGCAAATCTGTCGCTGCCGGAGAAGCAAGGAGAACTTCTGATGGAACTGCTCTTCGCCCACGATCACCGATTTAGCCGGGCGCCTGACGGAGAGGTCCTTACGGATAACGAAAACGGTTCCGGGTACCCTTTCTTTCAAAGGTATCTGGGGGTATTCGACCGGGTGTCGGTCATCGGGCGGATCGGAGAGGCGACCTGCCGCCGCGGTTACAACGTGACCGGCGCCGGGGTCGGCTTTCTCCCGCTCCCCTTTTTCCATGGACCCAGTCAGTATCTACGGCAGTACTTCCCCCTGCGTAAGCGATTGGAGGAGATCGTCGCCAGCAAAGCCGGCGCCGCGTTTATCGTCAGGAGCCCCGGGACGATCAGTTCCATGCTGATCGGTATTCTGAAGAGGAGGGGAATTCCCTTCGGGATGGAAGTCGTCTCCGACCCCTACGATGTTTTTGCCCCAGGGGCGATCCGGACGCCGTTGCGCCCGCTGTTCCGAAGATGGTTTGCCGCCATGCTCAGAGGTCAGTGTGCCGATGCGGATGTCATCTCCTATGTCACGGAGCGAGTCCTGCAGGCCCGCTACCCGGCCGTCCGGGCCATTTTCACGACTCACTACTCGAGCATTTGCCTCGGCGACGAGGCCTATGTCGAAGCGCCCCGTACGATCACGGGAAAACAGCGCCACGTTCTGGTGTCGGTTGGGACGATGGACCAGATGTACAAGGCCCAGGACGTACTGGTCGAGTCGGTGGGCCACTGCATCCGCCAGGGACTCGACCTACGGCTGGCGCTGGTGGGGGACGGCATCTTGCGCGGTTATCTCCAACGGAAAGTGGCTTCCCTCGACTTGCAGGAGAGGGTCATCTTTGTCGGGCGGCTCCCCTCCGGGATGGCGGTTCGGGAACAACTTGATGCTGCTGATCTTTTCGTGCTCCCCTCCAAAGGGGAAGGTCTGCCGAGGGCGATGATCGAAGCCATGGCGCGTGCGCTCCCCTGCCTGGGTTCTACCGCCAGCGGTATTCCCGAGCTTCTTCCAGCCGATGATCTCGTGCCGCCCGGTGACAGCCTGGCCCTGGCCGCGAAGATCCGGGATGTCCTGGCGGCACCCGATCGGATGACCGGGATGTCGGCCCGAAATCTGGAGCGCTCGAAAAGCTACCGTAATGAGTTACTGCAGGGGAGGAGGGTCGAGTTCTACCAGAAGGTGAAGGAAATTACCCAGGCCCATCGATCTGCCGAGGCGCTGCCATGCCCAAGATAGCCATCATTGGAAGTCTGGCCGAGTCGCTGATCGGGTTTCGGGGGCCGCTGATCCGGGAGATGGTGGTCCTCGAGCATGAGGTGATAGCCTGCGCGCCGCAGGCTTCGGAGATGGTCCGAAACGAACTTCTTCGCCTCGGCGCTCAGTATGTCGATCTCCCCCTCCAGCGGACAGGGACCAATCCATTAGCCGACCTGAACGCCCTGTGGCATCTCATCCGTTTCTTCCAGACCTGGAAACCCGACATCATCTTCTCCTACACCATCAAGCCGGTTATCTACGGTTCGATCGCCGCGGCGATCGCCAAGGTGCCTTTCATCTCCTCGATGATCACGGGACTTGGCTATCTCGCCGCCGAAGAGGGAGAAAAGGAGCAGCGATGGCTGAAGAGCCTTATCCGCCAGCTCTACGCCTGTGGTCTCCGGCGAAACCAGGTCATCTTCTTCCAGAACAATGACGATCGGGATTTTCTTGAGAAGATGGGACTGCTGCGGGAGAACAGAAGCGCCACCGTGGTGGTCAACGGGTCCGGGGTCGATCTCGAGTATTATGGGGAGCGGCCGCTGCCGCAAGAGATCAGTTTTCTGATGATTGCCAGACTGGTTCTCGACAAGGGGATCAAAGAATATCTCGAAGCGGCCACAGTGATCAAGAAGCGATACCCGCACGTACGGTTCGGTATCGTCGGTTTCGCCGATGCCAATCCCAGATCGATTCGCGAAGAGGACCTCCAGGTGTATATCGAGGCCGGTATCATCGAGTTCTACGGAAGGCAGGCCGACGTGCGGCCGTATATCGAGAATGCCTCTGTCTACGTCTTGCCGAGCTACCGGGAAGGGACCCCGAGAACCGTCCTCGAAGCGATGTCGATGGGAAGGCCGGTGATCACCACCGACGCGCCCGGCTGCCGGGAAACGGTACGGGAGGGTTTTAACGGCTACCTGGTGCCGGTCAGGGACACTCGTCGTCTGGCCGAAGCGATGGAATCCTTTATCACCAACCCAGCAAAGATCACCGCACTAGGGCGGAACGGTCGCCAATTAGCGATGGACAAGTATGACGTCAGAAAAATCAATCGCGTGATCCTGTACAACCTCGGGCTGGTTCGGAATGTCGGATAGCGGAAAAAAAGCCAAGAAGTACCTGATCGTCAACGTCATGACCAACATTCTGGCGGTCATGTCCAATTCTCTGGTCGCCCTCTGGATGACCCCTTTCCTGATCCGGAGTCTCGGTTTGGCCGTTTTCGGCATGGTTCCGCTGGTTTCTTCCATTGCCAACTATCTGAGCATTTTCAACCTTACCGTCTCCGGGGCCGTCGGTCGGTTTGTCGCCCTTCATCTCGATCGGAATGAAAACGAGAAGGGGAACATCTACTTCAACAGTTCCATCTTTGGCCTGATCGGCATAGGGCTCCTCGTGGCCATTCCCGCCGCCGCGGCGATCCGCTTCCTACCGGAGATCATCCAGGTCCCTGAAGGATACGAGGCCGACTTTTCCATTCTGATTCTGCTGGCCATCGTCGCTTCCTTTGTCGGAGCGATCACCAGTTCGTTCCAGGTCAGCACCTTTGTCACGCACCGGTTCTTTGTCTTTAACTCGGCGAAAATCGCCAGCCGGCTCCTGCAGGTCGCGCTGATTCTTCTTCTTTTTCATTTGTTCAGCCCGTCGCTCCCGATGGTCGGGCTTTCCCTTCTCGGCATGACTGCTTTTCTCCTGGGAGCTTTAATCGTCATCAGTGGCAAACTGCTGCCGCAGCTGACCGTTCATCCGCGCTACTTCCGCTGGCCGGCCTTTCGAGAGATGGGGGGGATGGGTTCTTGGATCGTCATCGATCAGTTGGGGACACTGCTGTATTTGAATTCCGATCTGATTATCATCAACTTTTTCCTCGGCCCCGAAGCTGTCGGCCGATACGCACCCATTTTGCAACTGGTCATGCTGATGCGCGTCCTGGCTCCGGCAGTTTCGGGTGTCTTCGCCCCGGTCGCCATTGAGTACATCGCCCGCGACGAGTTGGGGAAGCTCGCCGGTCATACCCAGACCGCCATAAAGTTCATGGGTCTACTCCTGGCACTTCCGGCCGGCCTGCTCTGCGGCCTGGCGGCTCCCTTTTTGACCCTTTGGCTTGGCCCCTCCTTTGCCGAGCTAGCCCCTCTGCTCTGGCTTTTGCTTCTCCCCCAGGTCCTTTTCCTGGCCGTCAACCCTCTTTACAATATCAACCGGGGGATGAACAAGGTGCGGACGCCGGCTCTGGTCACGGTTGCCGGCGGTGTGCTGAACATCATCCTCGCTCTATTTTTCATCGGCATTCTCGATCTGGGATTGTTCGGCATGGCGCTCGCCTCGGTGCTCTCCTTCGCCCTGCGCAGCGTCTGCTTTCTGCCGCTCTACACCGCCAACTGCCTCGGACTGTCTGGTACTCACTTTTTCCGTTCGATGCCGATCAGCCTTATCGCGGTCAGTTTCGTCGCCATCGCCACCTTCTGGCTGCAGCAGTTTTACCCGATCATCAATTTTGCCCAAATGTTTCTGGTGAGCAGTGCAGTCGGGTTGCTGTTCGGCGGCGGGGTCTATGTTCTTGCTTTGAATCGGGGGGAACGGGAGCTGGTCTTGTCTCTCCTCGGGGTGAAGAAGAAAATCGTCGGGGTCGGTGCCTGAAATGAGTGCAATCTCGGTGATCATCCCCTTGTACAACAAACGCCCCTACATCGGCCGGTGCCTCGAATCGATTCTGAGCCAGACGGTCCCGCCGGCTGAAATCATCGTCGTCGACGATGGCTCGAACGATGGTAGCCGGGAAGTGGTTGAAAGCTACACGAGCCCTTTGATCCGCCTTCTGGTCAAGGAGAATGGCGGCGTCTCCTCCGCTCGTAATCACGGGATCGAGCAGGCGACGGGAGAATTCGTGGCCTTCCTCGATGCGGATGACGAGTGGGAGGCAGGGTTTCTCGAGACCGTCGCCCGGTTGGCGCAGCGGTTTCCTCAATCCTCCGTATTTTCGACCGGGTATCGCCGGATTTACCGGCATACGCTTGTCGAGATCGCCGCTCTCGGCAACGGCCAGCCCGAATTCCTGATCGCCAACTATTTCACCCTGGCCCAGATCAATTCCTTTATCACCTCCTCGAATACGGCGGTGCGGAAGGAGATCTTCGCCCAGGTGGGGCTATTTGCCGAAGGGGCTAAATACAGTGAGGATCAGGAAATGTGGGTCCGGCTGGCACTTCGTTCGCCGATCGCTTACTCGCGGCAGGTGCTGGCCACCTACTACTGCAATGAAGGGGGAGGACTAGGACCAAAACCGGACAGGAACACGCTGGAGCCGCCCATCGTCGTGCAGACGCTGCGCCGTATCATCGAGGCCGAACCGGTCCAGTCCGTGCAGAAAAAGGAGCTGATCGGTCTCCTCAACAAGAAGATCTACGAGCGGTTCCAAGGGGTCGCGTACCTATACCCGGGTCGGCAGAGCCGGCGATTTCTCGCTGACAACCTCATCCTCTCTGCCGGAACCCCACAGTACTGTCTGTTGCTCTGGGCCGTCTCCTGGCTGCCGGCTAAGACGTTCTACTTCCTTGGCAAAATCTGGAAATCGAGGCATCTGCGAAGGGTTCAACGATTTATGAGCAGGAAGCATTTTGATATCGTTTACCGCCAACCGATCGGATGAAATCAATGAATGCGGAATTTATTCGGGTCGACGATCCACGCTGGAAGCGGCTTTTGGGCCAGGTAAGCCATGACTTCTATCATACCCCTGAATATCTCGAGCTTTGTGGCCGCTACGAGGACGGAGAGCCCGGAGCATTCTGGGCTGAAAGCGAAGACAGCGCCTTTCTGGTCCCGCTTCTGCGCCGCAAGATCCCCGCCTCCCTCGGGGCTCCCGATGGCTGGTGGGACCTCTACACCCCCTATGGCTACCCCTCGCCGCTGCTGACACGCCTGAGGGGGCAGGAGTCTGGGCGCTTCATGGAGGCTTTTACGACCCTCTGCCAAAAAAGCGAATGCGTCTCCGGCTTCCTCCGCCTGCACCCCCTCCTGCCACTACCCCCAGCAATGCTCAGTCTCTCCGGAACCGTCCTGCGGCACGGCGAGACGGTTTTCATCGACCTGGAGGAGGCGGAAGAGGCCGTATGGAAGGGGGTACGGGAAAACCACCGTCGGGATATTCGGAAACTGGCGAACCGAGGGTTCATCGTCGAACTCGACGCCTGGGAGCGCCTGCCTGAATTTATCGCGCTATATCACGCGACGATGCGGCGGCTTGATGCCTCCCCATTCTATTTTTTCCCGACCGACTACTTTCGGGATCTGCGCAAAGCATTGAGGAATGATCTTCATCTCTGCACGGTGCTGACGAAGTCGGGAGAGGTCGCTTCGGCTGGGCTTTTCGTCGGCACCGACCGCATTGTCGAATACCACTTGGGGGGCACAGCCGAGGACTATCT